>JAADIL010000137.1 GCA_013151355.1 Gammaproteobacteria bacterium | reverse complement strand
ATGGAGCAACGGGTGATTTACACGAAGATTTTCAGGAGATGGAAAGCGCAGCACGGGAACGCAAACCCCTGGGGGACGGTTTTTTTGCCGGTCAGTGGGGCAAGCCGGTTTCGGGTTGATCCTGACAGGGGATGCATGATCACGAACTGGGTGAAACTGGCCAACAATCACTCTGTTTTTAGCCTGGATAATTGATGAATACGCAAGATTTTATGGAGGTATTTGATTACGTGCACGTCCCTAAACCCTGGAATTTTCTTCAGCCCCCATGAAAACCTGTGTATCGGAGTAAGTATGTATCACGGTGAACGCTTCAACAGCATCACCCACCTGGTGGGTGCCGCACTGGCCCTGGCGGGCCTGGTCGTGCTGGTTGTTTTTGCTGCATTACAGGGCGATGTCTGGAAAATTGTCAGTTTCAGTATCTACGGCAGCTCCCTGTTTCTGCTGTACACCCTGTCGACGCTGTACCACTCCCTGCGTGGGCGGGCCAAACAGATATTCATGAAGCTGGATCATGTGGCCATCTATCTGCTTATCGCTGGCACCTACACTCCCCTGACCCTGGTGACTTTGCGCGGTGTCTGGGGCTGGACTCTGTTTGGTATTGTCTGGGGACTGGCGGTCATCGGTATTGTAGTGGATACCCTGCACCGGCAAGGTTCGCGCCGCATTCAGATGCTCATCTATTTACTCATGGGCTGGTTGATTGTGGTGGCTTTGTACCCCCTTGTTCAGGTTATGCCAATGGGTGGGCTGACATTACTGGTACTGGGCGGGTTGTTTTATACCGGTGGCATTGTTTTTTATGCTCTTGACGAACGAATCAAACACGCCCACGGTATTTGGCATCTATTCGTGCTGGCTGGCAGTATTTCGCATTATTTGATTATGTTGTTTTATGTGCTGTGAGTCTGGTCGTTCGGCAGGAATGCCGGGAACACTCAGGAATGGAAATTGTATCAGTTAATTAATTTCCATTCCTGAACCTGTGTTTTACATGCAGCCTGAGGCCTGCGTAACATCAATCAATAATTGCATTCGTTGTCAGATAAAATAAATGCGGTTGTGTTCCATTCTGTTTAGCGACACATTAAAACTGTTTTAAAGTGCTGGTAATGATTCTGAAAACCTGATCCATAAAGCCGTTGGCTGGATGTTTTGATTCGAGAGACAGGTAATTTGTAATGTCAAGACAGGAAGAAAAATACTTGATACAGCACTATAAAATAATATCAGGAACTATGTTACGCTGCTCGACCAGAAAATTTAGCAAAGTAGAGAAGACAGGATTACAGCTTTACTTTTGTTAAAAAACACGAGGTCATCAGGCATTTAATTTGGCAGGTTGAAGTTCCTCCGGGGGATTATTTGTTCACCCCGGTAGTACTGCGGAATAGCATTGAGTGTTACTTCGAAGATCACCACCGACAACACCTGGTTTCGTTACCATGGGGAAAATCAGTCGCGGGATGACACTGTTTAAAAACACCGTCCCCAGGTTGTTGGCCCGGCGCATGGTCGTGATTTTTCCGGGTGGAAACAGGCAGGTTCGCCGGTGGAAATCACGGGTTAATGTTCTGCTGATAACCGGCGGGAAAACGTTACCCGGTTGACCGAAGCCTGATCGCGGGATAGCGTGAGGGAAATAACAAGGGCACTGAATAGCCCCATTTTCATGGATGAAAATTGATATCAAATCCAATAATACTTTCTTCTTCACGACGATTGGTTCCTTCTGCACCCAGGCCTGCTGTGGCGGCATGGGGGCGTCATGAATCGTTTATCACGTATTTTTTTGCCTGTTACAGTACTTGGTCTTGGCGTTTTTACCGGTCTGGTGTTGATGGCCACGGGGCCTGAAGCTACGCTGCGCCCGCCGATTCCGGCATTGCCGGTAGTGAAAACGCAAATCGTGCAACCGCAAAGTTACCAGGTGTCGCTGCGTACCCAGGGCACGGTAACGCCGCGTACGCAGAGTACGCTGATTCCGGAGGTAGCGGGGCGTATTGTGTCCATCGCTACCAATTTTCGTAATGGCGGCTCGTTCGTTACGGGCGAAACCCTGCTGGTTATTGCTTCGGCGGATTATGAAAATGCCATTATCATTGCCCGTGCCGATCTGGCCCGTGCCCGTCTGGCTCTGGAGCAAGAAAAGGCGCTGGCACAAAACGCGCTGAATGACTGGAAAAAACTGGGCCGCAAGGAACAGCCTGCCGACCTGACTCTGTACAAACCACAAGTAGCCAGTGCTCGTGCCGAAATGGCTGCTGCCGGGGCGCGCTTGCAGCAGGCCGAAACGAATCTGGCGCGCACCAACATTCGTGCGCCTTATGCGGGTCGGGTGCTGGAGAAAAAGGTCGATGTGGGGCAGTACGTTGCACCTGGTACCGTGGCAGCCACTATTTATGCGGTAGATGCTGCCGAAGTGCGTCTGCCGCTTACCGACAGTCAATTGGTATTTGTGGATTTACCCGGTTTTGGTGAGCAAAACAGCAAACACAAGGCTGCCGTCATGCTCAGTCGTCGCGTGGGTAATGTGGTCCATCAATGGCGGGGGCGGTTGGTGCGCACAGACGGTGCTATTGATACTGCCAGTCGTCAGTTGTTTGTGGTGGCGCAAATTGATAACCCCTTTCAGTATAAAAAACTGAACAACGGCAATGCTCCGCCACTAAAGATTGGCCAGTTTGTGGAGGCGAACATTCAGGGACAGAAATTGCGGGATGTGTTTGTGCTTCCGCGTGCAGCGGTGGAAATCGGCGATACGGTGTTGATGGTGACGGCAGACCGGCGTATTGAGCGTCGCGCTGTACAGGTGGTTTTACGCAGGGGTGAGCAGGTTGTGGTTAGCGCAGGCCTGCAAGCCGGAGAACGTATTTCGCTGACGCCCATGCCGTTCGCCCGTGACGGCACAGCCGTTTCTGTTCCTGGTGAAAAAAGTGAAGGCGATATCGCGTATTTCCCGATACCTGATTTGGGGCATTAACCCGCAACCTGTGCTTTTGCCAGGGTCCCGGACTTTTGGGCATTCAGACAAAGCAGGTTGGCCAGTCTGATTGTCCTGAAGCCGGGACCTGAAACCGGGACAAAGAAAACGGTTAGTCCGAAAAGTTTATCTATGAAAACGCAATGCGCTGAAACACGTTCTTTTTTACACAACGACGAGATTCGCCCGGTGAGGGTTGTGAGTTAATCATGCATGGCATGATCAACTGGTTTGTTCGTAACCCGGTGGCCGCCAATCTGTTGATGGTGATCATCCTCGTGTTGGGTGCACATGCTGCATTTAATCGTATTCCACTGGAAGAATTTCCATCGTTTGAAAGCGACATGGTGACCATCGGCCTCGCTTACCGTGGTGCGACGCCCGCCGAGGTGGAACAGTCGCTGGTGATTCGTGTCGAGGAAGCGATTACTGATCTCGATGGCATCAAAAAAATGACCTCGGTAGCCGCTGAAGGTATGGCACGCATCCGTGTCGAAGTGCTCAAAGGTGTTGATCCTCACCAATTGCTGGAAGATATCAGGGCGCGGGTGGATGTCATCAGCACTTTTCCCGATGGTGTGGAACGCGCTACGTTCAGCGTGGTGGTGTTTCGTCGCGAAGTGATCAACGTGGTCGTGTCGGGCGAATTGTCCGAGCGTGAGCTGCGCCGTTACGGTGAGGAGGTGCGCGATGAACTCGCCGCTTTGCCAATGCTGAATCAGGTTGAGTTGAATGCGGTGCGCTCGCCGGAAATCAGCATCGAGCTCAGTGAACAGGTACTGAATCGTTACGAACTGACCTTTGATGCTGTGGTGCAGGCCATTCAACGTTCATCAGTGGATTTGCCTGCCGGTTCCATTCGCACCGAGAGTGGCGAGATTTTGTTGCGTACTCAGGGACAGGCTTATGCGGCTGATGATTTTGCGGCCATCGTGCTGCGTGCGCGTGCCGATGGTTCGCGACTTACGCTGGGCGATGTGGCGCGCATCGACGACGGTTTTGAACAGAACCCGTTGGCTATGTATTTTGACGGGAAACCTGGCGTGCTGGTCAAGGTGTTTCGTGCCGGTGATCAAAGTACGTTGGCTATCGGCCAGGTGGTCAAGGATTACATAACCAGAAAAAACGCGCAGTTGCCGGCCAATGTGTCGTTGGGAAAATGGCAAGACCGTTCACACATTGTCAAAATGCGTTTGCAGACGCTGCTGGACAGTGCCTGGCAGGGTGGATTGCTGATCTTTTTAATTCTGGCGCTGTTTCTGCGCCTCTCGGTGGCACTGTGGGTATGCGCGGGTATCCCCATCAGTTTTATGGGTGCACTGTGGGTGATGCCAGAGCTGGGCGTGACCATCAATATCATCAGTCTGTTTGCGTTTATTCTGGTGCTGGGCATTGTAGTGGATGACGCCATCGTCACCAGCGAAAATATTTTCAGTCATCTCAAACGCTCGGAAGATCCGCTGGAGGCGGCTGTACGCGGTGCACAGGAAGTCTCGGTGCCGGTGACCTTTGGCCTGCTGACTACCGTGGTGGCCTTTGCACCATTGTTGTTTGTGGATGGATATCGCGGGCTGATTTTTGCGCAGATTCCCACTATTGTGATTCCGGTGTTGTTGTTTTCCTGGATAGAATCCAGGCTGATTTTACCTGCGCACTTGCGTCATGTGCGCGTTGAACATCAACAGAAAAAACTTGATCCGTTGTCGCACCTGCAACGCAAAGTGGCAAACGGGCTGGATTATGTGATCAAACATTTTTATCAGCCGCTGTTGGCCAGTGCGCTCCGCCAGCGTTATTTAACGCTGGCGCTTTTTATCGCGGTGTCGTTTGTGGTGATCAGTTTTGCGATGAGCGGTCGTTATGCGTTTACCTTTTTTCCGCGCGTGGAAAGTGAAATTGCATACGCCACGCTGGTGATGCAGTCTGGCACGCCCGAGCAGGTGACCGCACAGCATTTGGGCGCCATGGCCAAAGCAGCAGAGGTGCTGCGTGATCGCTATGTAGACAGCGACGGCAATTCGGTGATCAGTAACATCATGATCAACACCGGCTGGAGTGGCGGCGGGGGTACGCCATCGGCGAATGGCAATGAGGATGGACTACCAGTGGGCAGTGCCGAACTGGGGCAGGTGAGCCTGGCGCTGGTGCCGCCCGAAGAACGAAAAATGGCGGTGTCAACCCGCGAGCTGGTGCATGCCTGGCGTCGCGCTGTTGGTGAAATTCCTGGTGCCAGAGGACTGACTTATCGTGCCGAGATTGGTCGTGGCGGTGATCCTGTCGATGTGCAGCTTGCCGGGCCGGATTTTGCTGTGCTGAAGGAAATCGCTGGCGTAGTGCGTGAACAGTTGCACCAGTATCCTGGTGTGTATGAAATTCGTGACAATTTCGAAGACGGTAAACCGGAAATCAAACTCACGGTGCGTCCCGAGGCGGAGTTGTTGGGGTTATCGACGACTGAACTGGGAAGACAGGTGCGGCAGGCTTTTTTGGGTGCCGAGGCGCAGCGTATCCAGCGTGGCCGTGATGATGTGCGGGTGATGGTGCGTTATCCCGAAGCTGAGCGCCGTGATCTGGGCAGCCTTGATACCATGCGCATTCGCACCGCTGATGGTACGCGGGTACCGTTTGGCAATGTGGCGGCAGTGGAAATGGGCCATGGTTTTTCCAGTATTCGACGCGTTGACCGGCGGCGGGTGGTGAACGTTACTGCTGATCTTGACAAAAAGACCACCGACGCCAGCGCTATCACCCGTGACCTGCGGCGTTTCATGGATGAGTTGTTACTGAAATATCCTGGTGTGTCTTACAGCCTCGAAGGTGAGCAACGTGAACAGGGTGAGACTTTTGGCAGTCTTGTTTTTGGCGCACTTTTTACCCTGTTCGCCATCTATGCATTATTGGCTATTCCATTTCGTTCCTATGTGCAACCGTTGTTAGTACTGATCGTGATTCCGTTCAGCATCGTTGGTGCGTTATTGGGACACATGGTGATGGGACTGAATCTTAATGTCCTGAGTCTGCTGGGTATGTTGGCGCTGGCGGGCGTGGTGGTCAACGACAGCCTGGTGCTGGTGGACTGGATCAACCGCAAACGTCGCGAAGGCATGCGGCTGGATGAAGCATTGCGTACCGCCGGGGGAGCACGTTTCCGGCCCATTCTGCTGACATCACTTACAACGTTTGCAGGGCTGACGCCATTACTGCTGGACAAAAGTACCCAGGCGCAGTTTTTGATTCCCATGGCCGTGTCATTGGGCTTCGGCATTTTGTATGCGACGTTTTTAACGTTGTTGTTAATTCCCACGGGTTATCGAATTTTGGAAGATGCGAAGCAAGGTGTTCGGCGGCTGCTTGTTAAGGCACCAAATGTTCATCGGAATAGATAATGGTACTTGCAAATTTGGCCTGATCCACTACAACAGATAGTGGATACCCAAAGCGATCGGGGTTCGGGTGTCGTTGCGCGCCCTGTTTATCCAGTGATGGCGCTAAAATTTCCTGTAATGGTTTGGTTGTTACGCGTCATTTTGACTGACCATGAACCTGGGATGAAATAAACAAGATGCACATTATCCACCTGAATTCTGATCACTTTGGGTATATTTACAAAATCCTGTGAAATCAGGAAGAGAGAGGTAAATTATGAACAGGTTACAAAAATTATTCGTGCCATTATTTATACCCGTGCTCGGTGCAATAGTGTTATTGGGGAGTGCCGGTTTTGCTTCTGCGGCAGATGATGTTATCCACAAAATCGTGATACAGGTCAGTACTGATGATCCACGTACCCGGAAAATCGCGCTCAATAACGCGGTTAATCTGCAAAAACTTTATGGTATGGATAACATTATGATCGAGATTGTGGCCTATGGCCCCGGTCTTGGTTTATTGACCAAAAAGAGCAAGCAGGCCAAACGTGTAGAAAGTCTGGCGATGCAGGACATCATCTTCAGTGCCTGTTCCAACACCATAAAAAAGGTGACCAAAACAACCGGCAAGAAGCCCGTACTGCTGGCTGGTGTGGGTACCGTGACCGCTGGTGTAGCGCGTATTATGGAATTACAGGAGCAGGGTTACAGTTATCTCCGGCCCTGACTGGACATTGTAACGAAAGACGAAATTTGTGGCGAAAGCAAGAGATAAGGGACGTGTACGAAATAACGCCCCTGTTTTGCATTCAGGAATGGAAACGGAATAACGTATACCATTGGCGCTCTGATTTAGTTCTTACCTTCCCGTCGCAAAACATTAATTCCCGCATCGTTGTCGTAATGCTGGAGAAAAACATCAAAGGATAATTGCTCCCGCATTATTCTACCTTCACCTGTTATCAAAGTATGGTGTGTCGATAACAATAAACAGTTTATGTATAGCATCGGCGATTTGAATGAATTACCCGTCTTTTTTCCTGGTACCCCCTGCGTTCATTCCCCAAAATCGAATGGTTAATCCGGGTATAGGGGTGGTCAGTTTTTGACCAGAATAAGCCTGGTATATTGCTCAAATCACTTTACGTGCGGCATGCCAACAACAAACGTTTTCCTTAACATGTTGTTTTAAATGAATTTAATGTGTAAAATCTGGAATTTGGTGGTAGCGTTTACTGTTTTTGATTGTGTAATTACCTACGTGGCGTTCTTCTCATATATGAGTTTCATCATATAATAAACTGTTTTTATACAGCATTATAAAGTTCGTAATTATGCAATATACAAATTCTGTCCAGCACCATAATTAGTGATTCTGTACATTGTACTGTCAGCCCAATAAATCTCCAAACAAAACAGAGAAAATTATGACGAAAAGACATCGAATACAATTTCCGAAGGATGAATTAACCGACGTAAATCAAGACGAAGCCTATTTCTACCTTCAAGGATCAGGAGGCAAAAGAAAAATTAGATTCCACGACTACGATGAAATTTATCAAGTACAAGGTCTCTATGAACAAATATTTTATGATCGTCTTAAATGCACATCTCCAGGTAAAGTAGCATCAATACTCGAAGCCGCAGTAAAACAGTATCAAAATAACTTTTCTGAGCTCAGGATATTGGATTTAGGTGCGGGCAATGGAATGATGGGAGAGGAATTAAAAAAGCATGGTGTTTCTCGCTTGGTAGGCGTGGATATAATTCCCGAAGCTTATGATGCAGCGATCCGAGATAGGCCGGGAATATATGACGCATATTATGTTGAGGATTTCACAAAGCTAAAAAAAGATAAAAAGGAAGAAATAGCATCTTGGCAATGTGATTGCATGGTAACAGTTGCCGCACTTGGCTTCGGTGACATCCCGGCGAAAGCATTTTTGGAAGCATTTAATATAATCAAAGGCGAAGCGTGGGTGGCCTTTAATATAAAGGATACCTTTTTTGATATTAACGATAAATCAGGTTTTTCAAAAATGATCAGGGAATTAATTTTCTCAAAATATCTTGATATTTATTACATCGAACGTTATCGACATAGATTATCAATTGAGGGAGAGCCGCTGTATTATTTTGCGATAACAGGATGGAAAACGTCAGATGTTCCTGATGACTTTTTGGAGTTAAAAGGCATCATGACCTAATCGGGACGGAGCTACTCAAGTAGCCCCCTCTCACAGCACCTTTCTATTCCCATAAATGTGAATTAAGGGCTAAATCGTTCTGTTAGCACTTTTGTTACTGAAAATACCGTCATTCCGGCATGTTTTTAGCCGGAATCCAGAGGGCTGTCCGGACAAGCATTCCAGTACAGTGGGAGGTTATGTTGTCGTGGTGCTGACAAGTGACGTGTTATAAACGCAGAGATCGCAAAGATGCAGAGAGCGCAACGTTTTTAGTGTTTTTCTCTGTGATCTCTGTGTTAAATACCCGGTGATTCTTTAAAAACAAGGGTTAAAAACAGGTGTTTTTAACCCTTAATTCACATATAAGTTAGCTCTATATGCATTCCGGGGTCGAACAAATAATACAAATAATAACTGTGTTGTCTTTCATCCATGGCCAGGTTAGCCAGAGTAATATTCTCAAAGGGAAAGGGGCGGGGTGATTTATTTTTATTAAACTCAATAAGTTAAGGTTGTGTTATGCTAATAGGGTCGTATATCTTTCAAAGATAGGTGCATTATGTCTACTGCCAAAGATATTTTAAAAGAAGCGATTCAGCTTGAGCCAACCGAAAGGGTAAAGCTTATAGATCAATTAATAACAAGCCTTGACAGACCAGATAAGGATATCGATAAACTGTGGGCAGAAGAAGCTGAGTCCAGGTTGGGTGCGTATAAACAAGGAAAGCTTAAAGCTGTTTCATTGGAAGAAGTCTTATCTAAATATAAATGAAAATAACATTTTTAGAAGAAGCAAAATACGAATTAGATGAGGCAATAGAATATTATGATTTACAGTCTCCTGGTTTAGATCAACAATTTTTTCAAGAGGTACTAAACACTCTTGACAGAGTAGCCAGCTTTCCCTAAGCATGGCACCCACTTTCAGAAAATACCAAGCGTTGTCAGACTGCCAAATTTCTCTATGGCTTGATTTACTCTATTTTAGAAAGCGAAATACTAATAATTTCAGTTTCAAATTTGCATAGGGAACCGAATCATTGGAAGCGCCGAGGAAAATAAATATTGTAGACCCTTATTTTCCCCTGTCGATTTTGTATTTCCCCAAATTTATTTTTTCAGGAACAATACATGGATTATAGACGTGCCAAGCCATCGGGTTATCGGAAGATTTATTCGGTCATTTTCAGTTCACTTCTTTTTTTATTCATACCACAACAGGTGTTTGCAAATCCCACCGTCAAAAATGTCATTCTCCTGATCGGTGATGGCATGGGGCCTCAACAATATGCATTAGCCCTATCATATGCCCGGCTGGCATCTAATGCGCACACTCGGGAGCTGAATCTGGAAAAGCTCATATCCCAGGGCGAGCTTGGGTTAATGACGACTCATCCCAATAATGCGCTCGTCGTTGATTCTGCGGCATCGGCTACGCAACTGGCTACAGGGCATTATTCGGGATCAGAAATGATTGGTCTGGATTATAAAGGCAACCCACAAAAGACTATCCTGGAGCGTGCGCGTGATGCAGGGAAATCGACAGGGCTGGTGTCTGATACCCGTATCACCCACGCAACGCCTGCTGCATTTGCCGCTCACCAGCCTCATCGGTCAATGGAAGATAAAATTGCTTCCGATTTGATAAACAATCATGTTGATGTGATGTTGTCTGCCGGTCTGTGGTCGTTTCTTCCTCAGGGTGTCGAAGACAGGGAAAGCAAAGTATATGCTCATCTTCGTCAACAAATTCCTGAACACATTAAGCTGAATTCCAAAAGAACGGATGATCGCAACTTGTTAAACGAAGCTGAAGCTAAAGGTTATCATCTTGTGTTTGACCGGGAGTCAATGTTGACAGCACCCGAAAACAAGAAGCTGTTGGGCCTTTTTGATACTAAAAAAATGCCCAATGGTATTCGTGAACATCAAACGGAAAACCAAAAATCAAGAAAGCATCCTACGTTGAAAGAAATGACCATCAAGGCACTTGATCATTTGTCCAAAAACAAAAAAGGATTCTTTTTGATGGTTGAATCGGGTCAAATCGATTGGGCGGGTCATACCAGTGATGCGGGTACAATGCTTCATCAAATGTTGCAATTTGATAAAACGATTGGGTATGTCATGGAGTGGGCTGAGAAAAATGGTGATACTCTGGTTGTGTTAACAGCAGATCATGAAACCGGATCATTCGGTTTCAGTTATTCAAACTTTGATGTTCCAAAGGCAAAGAGACTTGAAGGTTCTGCTTTTAAGGATGTCAAATTCAAGCCAAAGTACAATTTTGGTGCGCCAAAAATAATCGATATGCTTTACCAGCAGAAAAAATCCTGGACAGAAATGATGTCTGAGTTTACTGCCTTGCCTGAAGAACAGAAAACAGCAGAAAGTTTGATGAATATTGTTAATGGAAGTTCTGAATTCAAAATATCCCTGGCCGAAGCAGAAGAAATTTTAAGGCCTGTGGATGACGGGTTTTATGTGAACGACTTTAAGGAATTTTATGTTTACTTTAATAATCATCGACAAAACAGGCTCGGGATGATTCTGTCACGACACCAAAACATAGTGTGGGGTACAGGCACACATACGGACACACCCGTTCCGGTGGTGGCATTTGGACCGGAAGCAATAATCCGACAATTCAATGGTATTCATCACAGCACAGAAATCGCAATAATGATGAAAAAAGCATTGGGCTTGACAATCCCTCAGTCCCACTGATTTTCAAGAGAAAAACGGTTAAAACAAGCTG
>JAADIL010000044.1 GCA_013151355.1 Gammaproteobacteria bacterium | reverse complement strand
TGTTGAAAATGATGAAAGCCACCTGATGCATCGTGTCGGTGATTTTGTGGTCAAGCAACGCCAAAAGTTAATTTGGGGCATGAGCATCGTCGCTATCGCCTTGATAGCCTCGATACCCCGCAATGAAATGAATGATGTATTCGTGCATTATTTTGACGAGACCGTGCCATTCCGTATAGATGCTGATTTCATGACAGAAAATCTGACGGGTCTTTATATTATTGACTACTCGTTAGACTCTGGTGAACCTGGCGGCATCAGCAATCCTGAATACTTGAAGGATGTTAACGCCTTTGCAGACTGGTATCGCGAGCAGCCGGAAACCATGCATGTCAACACCATCACCGACATCATGAAACGACTCAACAAAAATATGCACGGTGATGAACAAAGCTGGTACAAACTGCCCGATGAGCGCAATCTGGCAGCACAATATTTGCTGTTATATGAAATGTCACTGCCTTATGGGTTGGACCTTAACAATCAGATAAACGTAGAAAAATCTGCTACACGCTTTACTGTCACGCTACAAACCCTGTCCACCAATGAATTGCTGGCATTGGATAAACGTGCCAGCGACTGGAAAAACAACACCACACATCTCAGTGGCAAAGAAGGCAGTGGCGTATCAATGATGTTTGCGCATATAGGAAAACGCAATATCATCAGCATGCTGATCGGTACCACCCTCGCGTTGATTGGTATTTCCATTATCCTGATCTTTGCCCTGCGTTCCGTCAAAATTGGTCTGCTGAGCCTGATTCCCAATCTGATCCCCGCAGCAATGGGTTTTGGCCTGTGGGGATTATTAGTGGGCGAAGTCGGGCTCAGTCTCTCCATTGTCGCAGGTATGACCCTGGGTATTGTGGTCGATGACACCGTACATTTTCTCAGTAAATACCTGCGCGCCCGCCGGGAAAAAGGTCTGGATGCTGAAGAAGCCGTACGTTACGCATTCCGCAACGTAGGCATGGCCCTGCTGACAACTTCGATGGTACTGGTCATCGGCTTCATGGTGTTGTCATTATCCAGCTTTGAGCTGAATGCCGGCATGGGATTGCTCACCGCTATCGTTATCACCTTTGCGTTATTGGCTGACTTTTTATTGTTACCGCCCATTCTCATGTTGTTTGATAAAAAGAAAACCAACAAACAGTCCATCATCAAGGAGCCTGGTCATGCATAATTTTTCGTTAAATATAAAACACATTGGCCTGCTAGTGCTGGCCAGTATGCCATTGCTTGCAGCGGCAGAAACACCTGAAGAAAAAGGCCTGGCTATTGCCATTGAGGTCGACAAACGTGACACCGGCTGGCAGGATCAAACTGCCACCCTGGAAATGGTTTTGCGTAATCGCCATGGCCAGGAAAGTAAACGTAACATCCGCACTAAAACCCTGGAAGTCGATGGTGATGGCGACAAAGCCCTGAGTATTTTTGATTCCCCTCGCGATATCAAAGGCACCGCTTTCCTGAGCTATACCCATGCACTGGTACCCGACGAACAATGGCTGTACCTGCCTGCACTGAAGCGTGTTAAACGTATTTCCTCCAACAATAAATCGGGGCCGTTTATGGGAAGCGAATTTTCCTTTGAAGACCTTTCTTCGCAAGAAGTAGAAAAATACAGCTACAAATATTTACGCACCGAAAAGATTGATGGGCGCGAAGCGTTTGTTGTCGAGCGCAAGCCTGCCTACAAATATTCCGGTTACACACGCCTGGTCACCTGGGTGGATACAGAAATGTATCAACCGCTGAAAATTGAATTTTACGACCGTAAAAAGGCACTGTTAAAAACACTCACCTATTCCGGTTACCAACAATATGAAGGCCAGTTTTGGCGCTCGACAAATATGAGCGTAGTGAATCATCTCACAAAAAAAAGTACGGACCTGCACTGGAAAGACTACCGTTTTAAAACCGGTTTGACTGATCGTGATTTTGATCGCAACAGTTTGAAGCGTGCACGTTAATATGCTGGCCCGCACTTCCTTATTGATATTTTCAGCAACCCTGTTCTGCTTCCCGGCATTCAGTTATGCCGGAGAATGGTCGGGTTATGTCAGCGGCGAGTTTCGCGCCTTTGCCAATAGCCCGGCCGATGCGCGTCAACATGACAATAATCTTTCATTCTCGGCACAACCTGAATACTACACAGACTGGGACAATGGAAAGCAAAGTTTTACCGTCGTACCCTTCGTGCGTTGGGATGAAAATGACAACGAGCGTAGCCATGCCGACATTCGTGAACTCACCTGGTTAAAGGCCGCAGATGACTGGGAACTGCGCGCAGGCATACGCAAGGTATTTTGGGGGGTCACCGAATCACAACACCTGGTCGACATCATCAACCAGACAGACCTGGTGGAAGCCACCGACGGCGAAGAAAAGCTCGGTCAGCCCATGATCAACCTCGCCCTGATTCGTGACTGGGGGACACTGGACCTGTTTGTACTGCCCGGCTTTCGTGAACGCACCTTTCCCGGTGAAAAAGGCCGTCTGCGTTTCTCGCCTCGCATCGACACCGACCAGGCCATGTACGAATCCGGCGACAAGGGACAACATATCGACTACGCCGCACGCTGGGCTCATTACCTGGGTGACTGGGATATTGGCCTTAGCTATTTTAACGGCACCAGTCGTGATCCACGTTTCATACCTGGCTCAGACAACAAAGGCCAGGACGTATTCATCCCGTTTTACGATCTCATCGAACAATGGGGGCTTGACCTGCAAGCCACTCTGGGCGACTGGTTGTGGAAGTTTGAAGCCATCAATCGTTCTGGCCAGGGTAAAAGCTATACCGCCCTTACTACCGGATTCGAATACACCGTTGTGGGAATTGCGGGCAGCAGTGCCGACCTCGGGATGATTTCTGAAATACTCTATGATGAACGCGGCGATGAAGCACTAACACCCTTTGCCGACGACATCCTTCTGGCTGGCCGTCTCACCCTCAACGACGAACAGTCCACCGAGTTTTTACTGGGTATGATTTTCGACAGTGATGACGCTGCGCGTTTACTCTCTCTGGAATCCAGTCGCCGTCTCGGCGCTAACTGGAAAATCACTCTGGAAGGTCAGGCCTTTATTAACATCACCAACACCGAATTACTGTCCGGCGTGCGCAGAGACAGCTACCTGCAACTGGAACTTGCACGTTATTTTTAAGAACGTGCACGTTCCTTACTCGACCACAAACATTTTATCCAGGTTTGAAATTGTGAGGATTTTTTTGATTTCCGCATTGCAGTTTTTCAAACGAATATCCGCAGATTTTTCGCCCGCGTGTTCGCGTAACAACAACAACATGCCCATGGCTGAGCTGTCCATGAATGTTGCCTTGCCAAGGTCAATGATAAAACGTGTGTTGGCTGGCAGTTCGCGATAGGCGCTACGAAAATCCGTATGCATATTAAAATCAAACCGACCATCAATGGATATGATCAACTCACGCCCGTCACTGGATAAAATTGCACTAAACCCCATTTTTTGTCTCCTTGCTATTTCAGGTCATTACCTGAAAAAAACAATCGTCCCTGCTATCAAATAATATTGGGTCGTAGCCGTATAGTTTACCCATCCAGACCCAAAACCCTGTCAGTCGCCGTAGCCTAACAGAAAACAAACAGTACTGAAAAGCGTTACGCAATGAATAACTTATCGGATAATATTTTCTCAACCAGGAAAAAACAAGACCATACAATGTAATCATATTTTGTATCTGAAAAATAAAAATACTTTCAAATATGTGATATACCCGCAAACAGAAACGACGGTGTAAAATGGTATTACGCATACGCATCCAGCATACCTTCACTCAACCAGTATGTGGATGATGAATGCAAACCGGCAGTATCTATTAACGTCTCATCCATGACGCGATCATCAACTGGTGTTAACGATTCATCGTTCATGCTGTCGCGCTGTTCCCGTTCCTTCGGTGATTCACGTGAGATATTGGCATCAGCAAGATACAAGCCCTGTTGTTCAAACATTTCACGCAATCGGGGCAGAGAAGCATCCAGCGCATCACGTGCGACAGGATTCGCGGCGTTGAAACTGACACTTAATTGTTGTTCCGGGCCATACACAATCCGCACATCCACGGCACCCAGACTGCGCGGATTTAATTGTAACTGTGCTTCACGTAATTCACTGTTGGCCAGCCAGGTAACTCGCTGGCCCAGCTCACTGGCCCAGGCGGGTTGACCTACCGGTGTGGACACTGTCAGCGTGGGCGAAACCCCGTTAACCGTTGCACCGGGTAAACGTGGCATACCTGTCAGCACGTTGCTGGTGTCATCTGACAAGGCGCTCGCAGCAATCAACGAAACAGGTGCCGTCAAGGTTGCAGAAGTTGTCGGTAAACGAAGTTCGGTATTGATGCCTGTCTGTGTCGCCGCACTCATTGCAGCAGCGAACATGTCTGTACGCATTGTATTACCCAACGAATTGTTGGCTCTGTTAAGCGTGCCGGACAAACTGTTGTTGTAATGTGTGTTTACCCCAACCGGGCCGGTGGTGGACATCATGTCTGCTCGCAGAGAATGCACCTTGCCTGCATTCAGACTGGCACGTGCCAAAGCCTGCTGTGCTGTCACAGAAACAGGTTTACCCAGCATGGCGGGAATAACCGGCGACGTGTTCACCCGCTGCGCGTCCCGGGCTGCACCCGGTAATACGGGCGAAATATTTTGTTGGCTGTTTGCCGTAGATTGCGAGTTCAACGTTGCATTTAATAATGTAGATGGCATGCTGCTTTCAGTTGCCGGTCGCGCCATTGCAAGTTGTGATAATGTGGATTGCAGCGCACTTTCACCCCCTGCCCGTGCGGGATCAGGCACCGGACCCATTGTACTGGTATTCGCAGTTTGTCTGTTAACCGCAGGAACACCTTGCGCAATGGCAGATAACAATGATGAATCCAGTACAGGATTACCAGCTTCCGGTTTGTGCGCCGTGTCCTGCGGTACGCCTTGCGGTACAACAAGTGGCAATGGTTTGCCGTTCACCGGCTGAGCCTCGCCGGTTTCAGTCACTGCTGCACTGCGGGCTTCGTCCATTTGCGGTAACGACTCTTTCGCCGTAACACTCCCACCCTGTCTCTCACCCAACATCAGGCGTTTACCCAGTACACCAGCAAACTCTCCTCCGGCCACCTTACCACTGGCAGCAACAGACGCGGCCGCATTCCCGTTCAGCAATGCGGTATCCGTAGAATTCACTAATAGGGTTAATTCAGCCATTGATTTTTCTGTCGTTATCCTGTCAATTTTTTACACTGTCCATCGTCCATAACTGTCAGCACAGACTGTGCCAAACATTCAGGCAATATGAACGCTGCCGGTGAAGGAATAAAATCCGGGTAAAAAAGAATTCAGGAACGCATTCCTTATGATCGAGGTGTTGATTTGGGCGTACGCTGGGCACGCTCGTCCTGTTCCAGCTGTTCCTTTCGATCAACAACACGTTGCTCTTCGACCTGAAAGCGGGAAACCACATTGCCGAGCATTTTCACTTTGCCACGACGGGTAAACCACTGTTGACGCTGCTGTTCCACCACGGCGACAGCCTGCTGCACCAACCCGGCCTGTTGTTCAATGGCACGTGAAAGATTACTTAAAAACAGCCGGTAATCACTCATTTGCACGGCGCTCATACCCACCGCTCCATTGGCATGAAAACGCTGGATATATTCTTCACGATAATTTTTTAACTCATCCAGGCGCTGTTGTGCCTGCTTCAGAGCCGATTGCGAATCACCCAGTGACCGGGCCGCCTGCTGCTCGCGATTTTCAGCCACCTTGACCACGGGTTCAAGCCGTTGGGAACGTTTCATTGCATAACCACTTTTTTTTCGGTTTTCTGAAAAAGGTCTTGAGAGAATATGGAAAAAACAGAGGCAAGATCGGTGCCAGCACAGTGGTGATCCGTGTCATGCAAAATCACACCAGTCGAATCACATTGGATTCCGTTTGAAACAAAGGCGCATCACCCAGTAAACGCGGGCCACCCACATAATAGCCCTGGATATAATCCACGCCCATATCTTTCAACGTCCGCATGGCATCGTGATTATCTACAAACTCGGCAACGGTATATTTTCCCATGGCGTGGGCAATGTCGTTCATGGAACGCACCATGGCCAGTTGCAGATTATCCCGATGCACATCGCGCACAAAAGAGCCGTCTATTTTCACAAAGTCCACCGGTAAATCCTTGAGATAGGCAAACGAGGAATAACCTACGCCAAAATCATCCAGTGCGGTTTGACAGCCCAGGTTACGCAAGCGAGTAAGAAATTCCACCGCTGGCCCCAGATTGGCAATGGCAATGGTTTCGGTAACTTCAAAGGTGACGGCGGTTGGTGGCACATTGTTTGTTAACAGAGCCGTGGTGATAGTTTCCAGTATGGAAAAATCACCGATAGATTCAGCAGAAAGATTAATGGAAAAATGTAGCCGGGGATTTTTTTGTAATTGTTTGCCCAACGATTCAATGGCATGGTTGACCACCCAGTTATCAACAGCGCGCATCAAACCAAAGCGCTCGGCGGAGGCGATAAACCCGGCCGGCAAAATCAAATTACCGGCCTCATCACGCATGCGCAGCAGCACTTCCTGACGAAACACCTGGTTGCTTTTCAGTTCCATGATGGGCTGGCAAGCCAGACAGAACAAGTCATCCTCAATGGCTTTTTTGATTTTCCCGGCCCAACCCATGTCCTCGGTCATGACCGTCATGTTTTCCTGATCGATGGACCTGTAAATATGTACGCGGTTTCGACCGGAACGTTTGGCCAGATGACATGCCACATCGGCCTGTACCAACAAGTCTTCTTTGCTGACGGGGCGCTGACCAAACAGGGTTACGCCGATAGAACAACCGATTTGCACTACCGAACCGTCATACTTGAAAACATAATCATCCAGTAACTTGCGATGTGCTTCGGCAGCCTGCATCACCTGCTCTTTTTTCACGTCATACAACAAAATCGCAAATTCATCACCACCGATACGTGCCAGCAAATCACTTTTTCGATTACGCTGGTCCAGCATTTGGGTGACCTCCACCAGCACGTTATCACCTGCAAGATGACCCAGGGTGTCATTCACAAATTTGAAATTATCAAGATCAATATACAACAGTGCAAAATCGCGCCGACTGCCCCGACGGGTATTTTCGACGACCCGGTCCAGTTCAGTAAGGAAATATTGGCGATTGTACAAACCGGTCAACGAATCATGCTCCGCCATTTCACGCAGGTGTGCCATCATGGCAATGCGATCGCCGATATCTTCCACAATAGCGGTGTACAACAAACGTCCTTCAACTTCCATTTTGCTGGATTTGATCGCCATGGGGAAACTGGTGTGGTCTGCACGAAGCACCGTTACCGTCGTCTCCTGCATGCCACCGTCCAACACGGATGATTTCACCAGATCCAGAAAATTGGCACAGGCGCTGTCCTTCGGGAAACGCACCAGATCCACGACGGGTCTGCCAATAGCCCGCGCAGCATCACAGGCAAACAGTTTTTGCGCGGCATTGTTAAACGTCTCAACAATGCCGTATTCATCAATGGTAATAATACCTTCTGCCGCATTGTCCAAAACTGACTGTAATCGGGTCTGCCGGGAACTCACCTGCCCCTGCATGCGAGTAAAAGCCGCCACCAGTATCCGGGTTTCCTCTGTGGGTGAATGCAGTACCGGCAGATAACGTTCTCCACGACCCGCAGCATCCAGCGCCCTGGACACTTCCAGCAATGGACGTCGAATACGCATTTCAAACACCAGGTAGGCCAAAAACAATAACAACCCCATAAATCCGGCAAAAAACCAGATAATGTTTGACAGGGTATCTGCCGTGTCCAGTGAATTCATTACATTTTGTTGGGCGAAGTCATCCAGCTCCTCCTGCATCAGCTCGATAATGCCCCAGGACTGGTCAAGGACAGGCCGTATTTCATCACGCAAAATCGGCAAATCAGCCCGCCAGTTTTTGGATGCGTAAATTTTCCCCGCCTTGATAAAATCACGGTCATAGGTTTTTTTGGCTTCCAGCAATATTGGCAACGCCAGCGATTCCTGAAAACCCAATTTACCGACTTCATCATATTCTTTTAGCTGCACCAACAAATCATCAACCCGCTGCGCATAAATCGCCCGGTTGCTTTTGCTTTGCTGCATGCTGCTTTCAGGCTGTCCAAACACACCTGAGCGGTTAGCAATAAATATACGCACTGAACTGACTTGTTGAGACCAGGTATAGCGCAACTCTTCCAGCACGCGCAGCACCTCCTGTACACGCATTGCTTCCTGCGGATCAGCAAAATCACGAGACTCATTGAGCCCGGCCATGGCAAGTTCAATCGCCTGAATGAATTTCAGGTTTTCCGGAAGAAGCTCATTAAGCAGAATTGGCGCAGCAGGAAAGCGCGTTTCGGCATTTGAGGCAACATCCAGCAGGCGCGCAGTTTCTTTTTCGAGACGGTCAAGCACAAAATCCAGGTTTTCCGCAAAATCCCCAAACTGGCTATAGCGTTTAACCACATAATGATCAGTAATGTTTTTCGACTGAAATTTAACTTCGGCAACACGCGCTACCACCTTGCGGTAAGTACTTTCGTCCAGCAACAAGGGATATTGATAGATGGTGCTTTCCGCAATCTGCAAGGCATCTTTAAGTGAGTTCAGCACCCAGCCCAAATCCCGGTGCTCTTGTACCAATCGGGAACTGTCCTGCGATGCCTGTCGCACCTGGTTTTGGGTATAAAAAACTGCGGGTAATGCCAATGCCGCCAGTACCAGCGCGGTAAACACAAAACGCCAACGAATACTGGCAGCCTGCTTGCCTTCTTCTGGCGGACCTTGTCGTGAATTTGATGTTGTTCCCATACCTTGCCCGAACCCCACACCATTCCGTAGATTACTGTTGTACACTGCTTTCCCGCTATCGCCCAACCATTTCAGACGTGTTGCATATCACTGTTTTATATATCTGATTAAATGTCAACCACATGTTACTGCTACTAAACAAGCCCTTTCAGGTTCTCTGTCAGTTCTCTGCCAGCGACAACCGCCAAACCCTGGCGGACTTTATCGATATCAAAGCCGTATATCCGGCAGGCAGACTGGATCGCGACAGCGAAGGCCTGTTGTTACTCACCGATGACGGCGCACTGCAACACCGCATCAGCCATCCACGCCACAAACTGTACAAAACCTATTGGGCCCAGGTGGAAGGCGAGCCCGATTCTGCGGCACTGGCCCGTCTGCAAAAAGGTATTCACCTCAAAGATGGCAAAACCGCCCCGGCCAGAGCGCGCATTATCCCCGAACCACCCGTCTGGCCACGTAATCCTCCGATTCGTCAGCGGGCCAATATTCCCACCACCTGGATCGAACTCAGCATTTGTGAAGGCCGCAATCGACAAGTACGACGGATGACCGCTGCCATCGACCACCCCACCCTGCGCCTGATTCGTTCACAAATCGGCCCGTGGTCGCTGGATGATCTGGCTCCCGGCCAATGGCGCAAGGCGAAAATCCCCGCAGATTGGCGTACAATCCGTTAGCGTTCCGGCACCCGACAAACCAGCCAAAATCTCACCATGACCCCAGCTTCCCCAAAAAAAATACTCCCTGTGTCCACAGCAACGCAAGTACCACAACAACGCATTGTAGTGGGTATTTCTGGTGGCGTGGATTCTTCCGTTACCGCACACCTGCTGCTGCAACAAGGCCATGACGTGCAGGGCCTGTTTATGAAAAACTGGGAAGAAGATGACAATGCCGAATATTGCAGTGCGGCGGTGGATCTCAAGGATGCCCAACAGGTCTGCGATACACTGAAAATCCCACTGCTCACACGCAACTTTGCCAGTGAATACTGGGACAACGTCTTTACCCATTTTCTGGATGAATACCGTCGCGGTCGCACCCCCAACCCGGACGTGTTGTGCAATAAAGAAATCAAGTTCAAAACCTTTCTTGATCAGGCGATGGATCTGGGCGCAAGCCATATCGCCACCGGGCACTATGCGCGTGTACATTATCGTGATGGCAGTTTTCGTTTGCTCAAGGCCAAAGACACCAACAAAGACCAAAGCTACTTCCTGCATGCGCTGAACCAGCAGCAGCTGGAAAAAACCCTGTTCCCTCTAGGTGAAATAAACAAACCGGAAGTCCGCCAACTGGCCGCACAGGCAGGTTTTGCCAATCATGGAAAAAAGGACAGCACCGGTATTTGTTTTATTGGTGAACGAAAATTCAGGGAATTTCTGAGCCGCTATTTACCCGCTCAACCCGGTGAAATGCAAACGCCCGACGGCACTTGCATCGGCCAACACGACGGACTGATGTATTACACACCGGGACAGCGGCAAGGGCTGGGCATCGGTGGCGCAAAAGATGCCAGTGGTGACCCCTGGTACGTGGTAGACAAAAATCTGGAAGACAATATTTTGCTCGTCGCCCAGGGACACGACCACCCCCTGCTGTTCCGCAAACAACTCGGCGCAGACCAGCTAAACTGGATAGCAGATATCCCCAAAGACATCCCTTTTCGTTGTACTGCAAAAACCCGCTATCGGCAGATCGACCAACCCTGCACAATTACACAGTTACACGATAACCAGTGCACCGTTATTTTTGATCAACCACAACGCGCCATTACGCCGGGACAGTCCGTGGTATTTTACCAGGGGGACGAATGCCTTGGTGGCGGCCCTATTCAGTAAACAAATAACCCAACACATAAAATGACTTACACTATTACCGACAAAACCATAGCCCTCACCGGCATTTTTCAGGCTACGCAACTCGTACAGAACATTGCCAGTACAGGCAATGCCGATGAACAAGACATGGAAACCTGCATCCTCAGTATATTTCGCACCGATGTCGATAAACCGGCAGACGTTTTTGACGGTACGGGAAAACTGCACACAGGTCTGCGAAAGCTGATTGAACAACTCGGCGGTCGCAATGCAAATACAAAGGATAGCCAGAACAAAGACCTGTATGTCACCAAATATGTCGCCGGTGTGATGGTGCTGGAAAAACGGCTAAAACGTGACACCGATATGCTGACAAAAATCGCCGATGGCATCGAGCGCGCCCGCAAACAAATGGAACACTTTTCACTACTGCACGACAACGTTGTCGCGGGCCTGGCAGACACATATGCCCAAACCATCAGTCATTTAAAACCTCGCATCATGGTACAGGGTGAGCACATTTACATATCCAACCCGAACAATGCCAACCGTATTCGTGCCCTGCTGCTCGCGGCAATCCGCGCAACGGTATTATGGCGGCAGTGCGGTGGCACGCGCTGGCAATTACTCTTTCAGCGACGCGCTATTGTTGATGAAGCAAGACGATTATTGAAAGAGCCGCTGATTACAGAATAAAAAAACGGGAAAGCACAATGAACAAACATGAAAAAATTAACTATCTTGAATTTCCCGCCAGGGACATTGAAGCCACCAAAGCCTTCTTCAGCTCGGTGTTTGGCTGGCGTTTTGAGGACTACGGACCTGAATACGTTGCCTTTCTTGACGCAGGTATGGACGGTGGGTTTTTCAAATCCGAGCTGACCGTATCAACCAGTAATGGCAGTGCCCTCATGGTTTTTTACAGCGATAATCTGGAACAAACCCTGTCAAAAATCACCGCTGCGGGCGGTACAGTGATCAAACCGGTTTTTACCTTTCCCGGTGGTCGGCGTTTTCATTTTGGTGACCCGAACGGTAATGAGTTTGCGGTTTGGTCTGCGACATAGCACGTAAGGAATGGAAAATAAATGACCCGGCAGCAAGCTGTGGGGAATTGAACCCAAAGAGATTGAACCTGTAGAGATTAAAGGCTAAATCCCCTGTTTTCATCTGTATGCTGGTTGAGCCTGAATAAGGGACGCGCACGTAATAACATCCCGATCTGGCGCTCATATTTATTTAGTCTGTATTTGTTCGTTCTGATTGAACAAAAGTGCAGGAATAGTCATTCTATTTCGAGCTTTTGTGATTGAAGAACGGGCACCAACCAGTAGGCGCTTTAGGCGAAGACGGGCTGAAGATGAGATGCAAGATCGGGATGTTATTGCGTGCACGTCCCTTAGTTA
This sequence comes from Gammaproteobacteria bacterium, assembly GCA_013151355.1. Taxonomy (GTDB): domain Bacteria; phylum Pseudomonadota; class Gammaproteobacteria; order SZUA-152; family SZUA-152; genus SZUA-152. Next base: position 9,029 of record JAADIL010000044.1, on the reverse strand, counting down.
TCAGAAGGCTATTTTTCTGCTGCCAAACGTCGTTTGGCCGTGGCCACAATTCCGGTGTCCTCCACAGCCCGCCTGATCTCGTCAAAATCCAGCACAAAAGGACGATTTTTACTTTCGGTACCCAAACCACCAAACAGGCTTTTGGCTTCGGTCAATGCACTGCGGCAAGCCCGGTGGCCGGAGGTTTCTTTATTTTTCGGACAGGCAAAAGAACCATCTATCTTGCTGAAAAGCAATGGCTCAGTACTAAAATAAGCGGCCACATTAATGCCATCGGTCCACAACACTTCGGTATCAGCAGGCACTTCACGCACGCTGCCCACCGGTTTTGCAAAAGCCTTGGCATCAAAAGAATCGTACATCACCCGCCAGCGCCCATTGGCCTTTTCAAGCAAATAGGCATAACCGGAACCCGCATCCCCAGCAGTTTCCGTAATAGTGTAGGCCGGGTTTGTTGCACTGACAGCCACCGCAATATGAATGCCGTTGGAATAATCCCGTAATCCGGTGGATTCAGTGGTCTTGCAGGCTGGCAATAACAAAATCACCCATAAGCCAAAAATAAAATACACCGGTTTTTTGAATCCTGGTTTCAACATAATTTTCCCTTTAAACATGCACGCTATTGTGCCGCAGCCTTCAAGGCCAGGCGAATCAATTCTTCACTGGACAGGCCATCGCTTTCCAACTGACTCACCATGCGACTTGCTTCCTGCGGTTTATAACCCAGTGACACCAGTGCGCTGATGGCGTCTTTCAGTGCATCGTTGGCAGGAACAGCACGGCTTGTCGAAACTTCCGCTGGCAGTGCCACGCCCTGCCAGTCCTTGAGGCGGTCTTTCAGCTCCACCACCAGACGCTCGGCGGTTTTTTTGCCAACACCGGGCAGGCGGGTGAGCAAAGCTGAATCACCCTGTTGCACACAACCCGCAAACTCATCCGCCGCCATGCCGGAAAGAATGGCCAGCGCCAGTTTGGGGCCAACGCCGGAGACCTTGATCAAGGTGCGAAACAGTAAACGATCCTGCTCGCACAGAAAACCGTACAACACATGGGCATCTTCGCGCACCGCAAGATGGGTGTGCAGGGTGATTTCGTTACCTGTTTCGGGTAATTCATAAAACGTGGTCATGGGCGCAGAAATTTCGTAACCGACACCACCTACGTCTAACAATAATTGGGGGGGCTGTTTTTCCAGCAGGGTTCCGTGCAATCGGCCAATCATATTTTTTCCATTCTTTTACACATTCTTTTACAACATGGGGTTATTTTTTATCCAGCTGTGACTTGAGCGATGTCTCCAGCTGTTTTGCAACAAGCCGGGTATTGCCATGACACAGCGCCGCCGCCAACGCATCAGCAGCATCAGCCTGCGGATTTCCCGGCAGGTTAAGTAACACTCGCACCATGTGTTGTACCTGCTCTTTGGCGGCGTTGCCCTTACCCACCACGGACTGTTTTATTTCGGCAGGAGTATATTCATGCACGGGCACATCACGGGTGATCACCGCACAAATGGCCGCGCCGCGTGCTTGTCCCAATTTAAGCGCAGAGTCCGCATTGCGATGCATAAACACTTTTTCGATGGACATTTCATCGGGCTGGTGAATCTGCACCAGTTCGGTAACTCCCTCAAAAATCACCCCCAGGCGTTCGGCCCAGGTCTCTCCCGTTACGCGAATGAATCCACTGGTAACGTAGTCCGCACTGCGACCATCGCTTTCAATGACGCCAAAACCAGTGAACCGGGAACCGGGGTCAATGCCAAGAATACGCATCACGACAGCGAAAGGAGAAACGCGAAAAAATGAAGGGGACAGGAACCGGTTTTCATTCTTACCCTGCCAGTTTTTGCATAACGTCTTCAGAAAAATCAGCATTGGTAAACACATTCTGCACGTCGTCGAGATCTTCCAGCATGTCGATGAGGCGCATCACTTTTTCTGCATCTTCCAGCTCCAGATCAACCGAGGTAGCAGCCTGTTGGGTAACATCAGCATTATCAGGCTCGTACCCGGCAGCAATCATCGCCTCTTTCACCGGCACCAGCTCTTCCCAGGGAGTGAGCACATCGATACTGCCATCATCGTTGGTAACGATATCATCAGCACCCGCTTCCAGCGCAGCTTCCATAATGGCATCTTCATCAGCCCCGGCGGCGTAACTGATCATGCCTGTTTTGCTGAACAAATACGCCACAGAACCATCGGTGCCCAGGTTGCCTCCGCTCTTGGTAAACGCATGGCGCACTTCAGAGACAGTGCGATTACGGTTGTCGGTGAGACAGTCCACCATCACCGCCACACCGTTGGGACCATATCCTTCGTAGCGAATTTCGTCGTAATTTTCGCCCTCACCGGCACCTGCACCCCGCTTGATGGCATTTTCTACGGTGTCTTTTTTCATGTTGGCGCTCAGCGCCTTGGACACCGCATCACGCAACCGTGGGTTGCTGTCTGAATCCGGGCCGCCAGTGCGAGCCGCAACCACAATTTCACGGATCAGTTTGGTGAAAATCTTGCCACGTTTGGCATCCTGGGCCGCCTTGCGATGTTTAATATTGGCCCATTTACTGTGTCCGGCCATGATTACCTCGATTTGCATTGGTGAACATTGGTGAATGGCGGCTAGTCTACCATCACCATCCGGCACCGCGAAGGCTGATAATACCCGTCACCCACTATCGTCACTGGCCTTTGGGGGATGAATGACTTCGTTGATCGCAGAATAGTCCGTATCTGCCAATCCTTTCGCCAGAGCGATGGCGACGGTATCCCGCACACCTTGCAGACACGCCGCAGTAAGGCCATGTTCATCCGCCGCATCGAGAAACAGATCGGTATCTTTCAGCAGGTGACGAGTGGGAAAATTAGGGTTTTCATAATCCCGCTCCAGCATGCGCAACAGTTTTTTGTCGAACGTGGGAGCATACAGAGCCGAGCCACGCAACATGTCCATAAACAGTTCAACACGCACACCCTCTTTCTGGATGAGTCCAAGACTGAGGCTGAAACTGGCAGTGAGCCCGGCAATGAGCTGATTAAAAGCCAGCTTCATCGCTGCGGCTTGCCCCACCGAACCCACATGCAGCGGATTTTTACCAAACACCGACAGCAGAGGTTTGAAACGCTCAAACTGTGCCGATGTCGCACCGACCATCAACAACAAACTGCCCTTTTTGGCCTCGGGGATACTGCCCAGCACCGGTGCCTCTAAATATTGTGCGCCATGGGCGATGGCAGCATCTTCCAGTCCACGACTGTGCGATGGTCCAATCGTCGCCATTTGCAGGATGGTTTTTCCTTCCAGCAGGCTGGCGCGTTCAGCGGGAAACAATACGTCCTGAATCGCCCGTTGATCCGCCAACCAGGTAATCAGCACCCCGGCGGATCGTACCGCCTGCGCAGGCGTTTCTGCCGCCAATGCACCTTTGGCCACCAACGGTTTCAGTTTTTCCGGGCTTCGATTCCATACCACCACCTTATAGCCAGAATCCAGCAAGCGTTCGGCAAGCGGTGCGCCCATGAGGCCGGTACCGAACAGAGCGATTGTTTGTACTTTCATTTGTTTTTTAGCCTTTGGTTCCAGCCTGTATTTTTTACGACAATCTTCCATTGTGCTTTCATGCAGCCTCGACAGCTTACCATGCCAACTACTAAAGCCCGATGTACCGCAAGCCGTTATAACGGCAAGGCACCAGCCTTTTCAAATACCAGCGTAAAACCACCCTATGAAAAACCACTGTATTTTTATTATCATCATCAACCTGCTGGTCGGTGGACTTTTACTGTGGGTGGGCAGCAGCCGGATGAATGAATTACGTGAATTACACGACAACATTGCCACTGAATCCGTTTCTCTTGTCACAAATAATGTTGCATTGTTCATTCAGGATAAAAACCGCCTGATTAATATATTTGTTGAAAACGAAACCGGATTGATTCGACAACTTGCCAAATCGCCCGACAGTGACGAGTTAAATCAACAACTCAGCTCACGCATCAAACACTATTTTCCGCATTTTTTCACTTTCACTATTGCCAACAAACAGGGCGCCCCCCTGCTGGAAGACTTTGATAGCTTTGTTGGTGATATCTGCTTGAAAGATCTGAAACGTTTTGCCGACTACAAACAAACCTTGCCACGCATTCACCCCAACCCGGAAGCTTATCACTTTGACGTCATCAGTAATTACGGTAACGATGAGGGCATTCTGTTTATCAGCTTTCATGCCGATATATTGGGGAATATACTAAAGTCGGTTGAAGCACATAAGCATCAGCTGTTGCTGATTATGGAGGCAGGCCTGGATTTAATTGAAGTTACCGCAGATGGTGCAAGAAACCACTGGATTCGTGATGACTACCGTATGCTCAACGATGAAAAAGACCGCATTCTTGCCATGAAAAATATACCTGGCACTGTGTGGTCGGCAACCGACTTATATCAACCCACACTTTTCAGCGCAACCCGAAATCAAATTGTTATTCAGTCTGTCGCCACCCTGTCGATTCTTGTCATTGTCAGCATCCTGTTTTTATTGCTCATCTCACGCACACAAAAACGCCGTGAAGAAGCCGAAAATATTCGCGACGACTTTCTATCCATGATCAGTCATGAGCTACGCACCCCACTTGCGACCATTCGTGGTTCCTTGGGATTAATCATCGGTGGTGCAGGTGGCACGCTACCCACACAGGCAGAAAGTCTGACCCGTACCGTTTTAAAAAATACCGACCGCATGATCGTACTGATTAACGATTTACTGGACTTGAGGAAACTGGAAGCCAGGCACATCAAATCAGATATGCAACCTGTAAATTTACTCAAAGTCACCAAAAACAGTATTTATCTCACCAGTGAATATGGCAAGGAATTTGGGGTCAGCTATACCCTGTTGTGCCACGAAGATATTTGCAATAAAGAGCCCTGTGCCAGTGGTCTTTGTGATGAAAATCCTTGTGAAGAAAAACGCATCATAATCATGGCCAATGAACACCGCATTGAACAGGTCATCAATAATTTATTATCCAACGCTGCAAAACATGGTGCTACCAATGAGACAGTAGAAGTATCACTCAGTGTAGAAAACAAAATGGCCCGCATTGAAATTCGCGACAAGGGTCAGGGGGTGCCACCATCCATTCAACCATACCTGTTTGAAAAACGTCCCCGACTATCACAAAACAAGGTAGCACAAAACATGGGCCATGGTCTGACCATCGTGAATTACATTGTAAAATTGCACCATGGCCGGACAGGTTATGAAACACGCCCGGGATACGGAGCCATTTTTTTCATTGAGCTGCCTGTCATTCCCCGGACTTAATCAGGTCATCCAGAATACGTGGCTTTTCGATACCGTAACCCTGGGCGTAATCCACTCCCAATTCTTTCAGCAAGGCCAGTATTTCATCATTTTCGACAAACTCGGCAATGACTTTTTTACCCATGAAATGGCCAATTTCACAAATGGACTTAACCACAGCATAGTCACTGGGATTACTCATCATATCTTTGACAAAGGCACCATCTATTTTCAGATAATCAACAGGCAAATTTTTCAGATAGGCATAGGATGACATACCTGTACCAAAATCATCCAGAGAGAATAAACAGCCGGTTGCCTTTACTGCCCCAATAAAATCAACTGCGTCAGAGATATTGGCCACTCCCGTGGTCTCCGTTACCTCAAAATTTATTTTATCCACCGGCACTCCGGATTCACGAATTTTCTCCAACAAAAAAACCAGAAAACTCTCATCATTCAACGAGCGCCCGGAGAGATTGATAGAAAACATATCGATGCTTTCCTCCAAAGATTGATGATGTTCAACAATCCAGTGAAAAGCATTCTTGATCACCCAACGATCAACATCGGGCATGCGTTTATAACGCTCAGCTGCTTCGATAAATTCCGGTGTAGAAATATCACCGCCATTCAAATCCCACACCCCCAGCAAAATTTCATAATGATCTTTTGCACCATTGTCTGCATTAATGGGCATAATGCGCTGACAACGCAGATACAGGGTATCTTCATCCAGAATACGATCGATTTCCGCAGCCCACTTCATCGCCTTGCTGCGTCGTAACAACCCCGTATGGCTCGCACTATAAAGCTGTATACGATTGCCGCCCATTTCTTTGGCAACACCACAACTAGACTCGGCAGCCTGCAACAACTCATTGACAGCTTCACTACGTTGGGAAACAGGTACCAGTCCTATGCTAAAGCCAACAGACAATCGTTTATTTTCCCACTGCAAGCGATAATCCTGAATTAACTCCATCAATTCCTCGACAAAATCCAGCGCATCATCCAGCGCACAATCTTCCAGCAGCAAGCCAAACTCATCACTACCAAGCCGTGCCAACAGCCATTTTTCCTTGAGTTGTTCAGACAGCAAAATTGACACTTCTTTCAGCAGTTTGTCTCCGCCTTCATATCCACAGGCATTATTTATAACCGTAAACTGATCCAGGTCAATAAAACACACTGCATGCCGTGATTTATTTTCTTTTGCCAAAAACAACACATCGCTCAGCCGTTTCTCAAATTCACGCCGACTCATCAACCCTGTCAACTGATCATGTGTTGACTGGTGCAAAAGCTGTTGATGCAAATCCTGCAACATGGAGTATTGCGCCCTGTCCATAGCAGGCTCACTAACACCATTCAACGCCACAGCCGAACCTGCACGCAAACCCTTCGCCAGTTCAGTCAGGTGCAATACGAGATCTTTTTCGCCCAACACATTGGCAAATACAATACGCCGGGTTTTATATGCCTTCCACGCAATACGCAAACGTTTTGGCTCAACAGCATCAGCATCAAACACCACCCAGTCACCTTCCTGCAAACGATCGGCACGTTTAATCCACATTGCCTGCTCTTCGTTACTCACCTCACCCCAGGCAACATCCGGTACCAACACATTTTCATCGTTTGTGCATAACAAAGTATCTTCTGTGCATAACAAGGTATCTTCTTCCTGCCGGAAGGCTTCAATCAGTTTTTGCAAATTGGTATTGTATGATTTGTCCTGTACGTTGAGCAGCACATCAAGCTGATGCATCGCCCGTGCAAAAACATCCGTGGAACCGTCAAATTCTTCATTGACCAGACTCACAATCCAGTCCAGTGCCTTTTTCACCGCAGGCTGATCCGCTTTCTCGGACTCGCTCACCAGCATTTCCAGCTGCGCTACCTTATTGATCACCTGGCGCACCAAATGCGAACGATTGGTAAACAAGGCATCATCATCCACTGCAATTTTTAATACCGGCAATTCAAGCTGTGTAATCCAGTTACGAATTTTTTCCGATACTTGCAGATCCGCTGACATCCAGTGAAAAATATTACTGGCCACATCGATTATACGGCTCTCGCGCACACCAATATGCTTGTCATTGTTTCCTGCACACTTGCCCAATACCTTCATGACTTCTGATTTAAAGTCACGAATTTCATTTTTGTCCGCAACGGTACTTAATGCAGGTTCAACCAGAACCAGTGCAGCCTGCACTTCATCACGACTATAATCTCTATCAATACTTTCACCGGCAGGATCAACCTGCTCATCGGCTTGTGCAAAAAATGTCTCTGCCGATGTTTTCCCTGTCACCAGTCTGGTTGCTGTTTTATCACCCAACTGCTGGCTTAATTGTTGTTGCAGAGTTTTTAGTTCACCCACCAGATGATATAAATCCTGTCCGGAACTCGTATTATCCTTTTCTGTTTCTTCTGCTGTTTGTGATTCCACTTGCCGTTGATCAGTTTTATTTGACGCTGTTTCAGAGGCATCCGCATCTCCTGCCATTCTCGCTTTTGTCACAACCTGTGACACAGGCATCGAATACTGAATAACAGGCATCACATCATTGTCGATAAAATACTGATTTATTTTTTTGTACAAGTCATGCAGCGATTCCAGTAACACATTTCTGAAAACCTTGTAACACGCCAGATTAACCTTGTGACGCAAACCCAGCGGTTTTAACACGCCATGAAACAGGCGTGAAAACAATGAAGGGCCGTAGGGATTGTTAATACGTTTGATTTCTGCGGCATACAATAAACTTAAACGCTTTTCTATTTCCGTCAGCACTTCCTTGTTGCGCGATTCAACGGAATCCACCGTGGCAGTATCGGCCAGCCAGTCATCAAATACCTCGTCATCCACAATAGACAAAGAGTTGGCCGTCACTGTACTGTCTTCACTTTCCACAAATTGGGGCACCGCTGGCGAATAACACGAAAATTGTGTCTCAAGCGATGCCAAAAAATCCTTGCCCAGTGTGCCTTTGGCATTATTGAGCACCGTCAGGGCATCGAAACAGGCATTCTGTTCGGCGACATCCCGCGATACCCTGGAAATTTCAATCAGATAATCCACGACATCTTCATGAAACCGGGCCACCAGGCCATCAGCTGCATAATTGACCATCTGGTTGCAACGCCTGATGATTTCACTCACACTTTTGCCATTAAAAGTTTCGCTGTTCAGCGATACAGGGCAATCCCTGTCACCAAATGGCTCCTCATTTTTTTTGTGCAGTGATTGAGCGTAATTCAGGAGAATTTGCAATACGCACAAGTCAGGATTAATAAAACGTAGCGCAAGCCCGTCTCCCTGTTTGCGCACTACCTGCGCAGAAAATTCTAAAAGAGTGCTGTTATCACCGTCCGGTACCGGACACTTAACACTGACCCGATCATTTTTCCCCGGCGAACACAGATGCGCCACCCTGGCATCCTTTGCGGTATGCCCGAACACCAGATACATGCCGCCGACACAAAAATCCCGTATCACACAGTCCCGCGCCACAGCTCCCCGGGAATTAATCCGTGCACGCAAATTAACTGGATAGCGCTCATAAGCACGCCGTTCCCTGCCATTAACCACCGGGTTCTCTATCAAATTCGATCCTTCATCATACTCTTGCGTACTTTTATTTTCGATTGGCTTCATTATTTATAATAAATACAACAAGTTATGAATTCTAATCACCCCCATCACAAAGAC
>JAADIL010000098.1 GCA_013151355.1 Gammaproteobacteria bacterium | reverse complement strand
AACACCGAAATCCTCAGTACGCTCAATAAACGTTTTTCTATTGATGATGTAAAAAATGTCACCAATGAAAATATTTTTATTGAACGCCGCAAGGATGGTTCTATGGTCATCGCTATTGAATATGAAGTTCGTACCCCGGCGCTGGGTAATGTTGATATGGTAGTGAGTTTTGTTGACGAGGTGGAACTGGATTGACGCTGTTGTGAATAAACCGGATGCGCAACTTGATCGATTGCAATACGCGCTTGAATATCAATTCAGTGACGTTGCTCTTCTTACGCTGGCGTTAACCCACCGCAGCAAGGGGTCAACCAATAATGAACGGCTGGAATTCCTGGGTGATGCCATTCTTGGTTTTGTGGTTGCCGACCTTCTTTATTTCCAGTTTGATTCGGTGCCGGAAGGACATCTCAGCCGGTTTCGTGCATCTCTGGTGAAAAAAGAAACACTAGCGGAGTTGGCACGCGAGTTTTCACTGGGTGATTTTTTATTGCTGGGCTCTGGTGAGTTAAAGAGCGGCGGCTTTCGTCGTGATTCCATACTGGCTGATGGCATGGAAGCCATTATTGGTGCAATTTACCTGGACAGCGGGCTGGATAATGCGCGCAAACTCATCGAAAAATGCCTGGCCCCGCGGCTTGCCGGTCTTTCCGCCGAAAATGAATTAAAAGACCCAAAAACGCGTTTGCAGGAATTTTTGCAGGCGCGTCACTTTTCACTTCCGGTTTACGCCGTTGTTAGCACCTCCGGTGATGAACATAATCAGCGTTTTGAAATTAGTTGCACCGTGCAAGGTTTGGCCCGGCCTGCCTCCGGTATTGGCAGCAGTCGGCGCAAGGCGGAGCAGGATGCCGCAGAGCAGGCTCTGGCGCTTTTGGACGACAGTAAAAAATGAATGAACAAACAAACGCACAAAATTTTCGCTGCGGTTATGTTGCCATTATTGGCAGGCCCAATGTTGGCAAGTCAACCTTGCTCAATTGTATTCTGGGCCAAAAAATCAGTATTACGGCTAACCGCCCGCAAACAACCCGCCACCGCATTCTGGGTGTAAAAACGATGGATGATTGTCAGGTGGTCTATGTGGACACACCCGGCCTGCATCTCGGTGGAAAAAAAGCGATTAACCGTTTTATGAATCGTGCTGCGTCGGGCAGCATTACTGATGTAGACGTGGTTATTTTTGTGCTGGATCGCACTCAGTGGACCGATGAAGATGCGCATGTCCTGGAAAAAATAAAACAGGCCACCGTGCCAGTGTTTTTGGTGGTCAATAAAGTCGATGGTTTGAAAGAAAAGGATGTGTTGCTGCCGCATCTGAAAATGTTGGCAGAAAAATATGCTTTCACGCAGATGATGCCGATCTCTGCGCAAACCGGTGAAGGTGTGAGCCAGATGGAAGCCGCTGTTGAAGCATTATTACCGATGGCTCCCCCGTTTTTTCCCGAAGACCAGATAACGGACCGTAGCGAACGTTTTATGGCGTCCGAGTTTGTGCGTGAAAAACTGGTGCGTTCTTTGTCGCAGGAACTGCCGTATTCCACCACGGTGGAGATTGAAAAATTTTCTGTAGAAAACGATGTGCGCCATATTCATGCCATCATCTGGGTGGAGCGTGACGGGCAGAAAGGTATCATTATCGGTAAAAAAGGCCAGCAATTAAAACGCATTGGTGAGTTGGCGCGCAAGGATATGGAGCGTGCCTTTGAAGGCAAGGTTTTTTTGCAACTGTGGGTGAAGGTGCGCAGTGGCTGGGCCGATGACGAACGCGCCCTGCGCAGCCTTGGTTATCAGGATGACTAGTTCACGGGTATTGTTACAGCCTGCCTATGTTTTACACCAGCATGTCTATCGCGATACCAGTGCCATCCTCGAACTGTTTACCCCCGAGCAGGGGCGGGTGGGTGTTATTGCCAAAGGAGTGCGCGGCAACAAACCTCGTTGGCGTGGTTTGTTGCAAAATTTCCAGCCGTTACTGGTCTCGTTTAACCAGCGCGGGGAACTGGGATTGTTAACCGAAGCTGAAGCGCAGGGAGCCGCATTGCGCATCAATCCGCATTTAATTGCCAGCGGGTTTTATCTGAATGAGATTCTGTTGCGTCTGTTACAGCGCCATGATGCACAACTGGAATTGTTTGTCTGGTACGATGCCGCCTTGCGTGAATTGGCGGCGCTGGATATGGACGGAGATGCGCAGGCGGAACTGGAAGTCATTTTACGTCGTTTTGAAATACGCCTGTTGACGGCTTTGGGCTATGGTCTGGTGCTTGATCATGACGTGCACAATGCAACACCGGTGCAGGCCGGGCAGGAATATATTTATTTTCTTGAGCAAGGGCCGGTATTACTTGTTGAAGACTCGGCATCTACAGAAAATAATGAAGCACACATGGGCATCAAAATATCCGGGCACACGTTATTGGCATTACAGGAAAATGATTTGTCGACAGCACCGGTCCGGCGTCAGGCAAAACAGTTATTACGTGCCATGCTGGGGCAGCATCTCGGTCCCAAACCCTTGCAAAGCCGCCAACTGCTGCAACAAAGCGCTCAGTTGGCACAACGCATGACACCATAACTTTATGCAGTGATTTACAACATAACAAACGGCACAGGTTCTTTTATGGCACAGACAAACATAAATTCAAACGCCATGTTACTGGGCGTTAACATCGATCACGTTGCTACGCTACGTCAGGCTCGTGGCACACGCTATCCCGATCCCGTCCAGGCGGCTATCGAGGCCGAGCAGGCCGGTGCCGATGCCATCACCCTGCATCTGCGCGAAGACCGTCGCCACATTCAGGATCGTGACGTGGAGATGCTCAAGGATATTTTGCAAACACGCATGAATCTGGAAATGGCCGTCACTGAGGAAATGCTGACTATTGCCAGCCGTGTTCGGCCTGCCGATTGCTGTCTGGTACCGGAACGTCGTGAAGAGCTGACTACCGAGGGTGGCCTGGATGTGGCGGGACAACGGGAGCGCATGCAGGAAGCTTGCACCCGCCTTGCAGAAGCGCAGGTGCGGGTGTCGCTGTTTATTGATGCTGACTCACTGCAAATTGATGCTGCGGCCGAAGTGGGTGCCCCGGTGATCGAAATTCACACCGGGCATTTTGCTGATGCGCAAACACCGGGGCAGCGTGATATCGAGTTGGCCAAAATTGTCACGGCGGTAGAGCATGGCCTCGATCTCGGTCTGCACGTCAATGCGGGTCACGGTCTCCATTATCACAATGTGCAGACCATTGCGGCGATTCCGGGTATTCGTGAGCTGAACATTGGTCATGCCATTATTGCCCGGGCGGTGTTTAGTGGCTTGCAACCAGCGGTGCGCGAGATAAAGCAGCTGATGCGTGAGGCGCAAATCGCGTGATTTTTGGCATTGGCACCGATATCGTGCGCATCTCGCGTATGGCCAATAATCTGGCTCGCTACGGTGAGCGTTTTGCAGCACGCATTCTTACCGAGGCCGAAATGGCCGTATTTACAGATTCAGCACAGCAAGCACCGTTTTTGGCCAAGCGTTTTGCTGCCAAAGAGGCTGTTGCCAAGGCCTTGGGCACCGGGTTTCGTGACGGGTTAAATTTGCATGATATCGGTGTAAACAATGATGCGTTGGGCAAACCACTACTGGCATTTTCCCAACGGGCACAACAAATGCTGAAAAAACAGGGTATTGGCAGTACGCATCTCAGTCTGTCCGATGAAAGTGAATATGCTATTGCCTACGTGGTGCTCGAAGCCAATAACAGCGAAAATTGCCAGGGAACGCGCACGTAATAACTTCCCTTTTGTGCGCGTTTCTGACTGATCTGGCGGGACGGCACCGGGTTGTTATTGTCCAGCTGTATCAGTGGATGTGCGTAAACAATTTCGTAAAAGTCGACCGACAAACCGGTGAGGCGTGCGATCCCAGGGTGTGAATCGAGGTAGTTCAAAGCGATTTGCATGGAGCGTCCCGACACCTGGCGAGGTAGACACAGCTGCTGTAAAACCCAGTTCTTCCAGTAATGAGATGTGTTGTTGATCATAGTCCTGTTTTGGTTTGCCATTAGGGTAGGCGAACAGTTTGACCGGCGCATCAATAATATTTTCCAGTGTTTCTTTCCCGTGCATGATTTCTTCGCGGGCGACCACATTATTGACGCGAGTCAAAATGGGATGAGTAACGGTATGTCCTCCAATTTCCATGCCGGCAGCGTGGAGTGTCCGGATATCATGGGTGGACATCATCAAGTCATCAGGAAGATCAGCGGAGGTGGCATCTGCCACCTGGTGGGCGTATTGATAACGCCCGGATGGTGGCATATGTTTTAACGTCGTTAAAAGTTTCTGTATTGTGTGCCGCCGTTCGGTGAAGCTGGAAATTGAGAGGCTGCCCAGGCCAAGAGTGTTGAGATCCAGCTCGGGGCCCTCTGCCTGACGAATGGATTCAGTTACCACATCGTTCCACATAATGCCGCCATCAAGATACCCTGTGGAGATGAAAAATGTGGCGGGCAGATTGTGTTTGCGCAGTACAGGCAGGGCTACTTCAACATTGTCTGCATAACCGTCATCAAAGGTTATGCAAACCGCGCGTGGTGGTAGTTGAGAAGTGTAAAGGCGCTCCACAGCTTCACTTAATGGAAGTACGTTGCAGTAAAGTTTCAGTACAGCCATTAATTGATCGAAAGTTGTTGCGTCAATGTCGCCGCCAGGCAATGGATCGGGTTGGGCCAGTACGCGGTGATAAATCAGTATGGAAAGACGACCCCGTCGACCGCCAGGCGATACCATTGATCCCAGCCATTGCAAAGGAAATTTGGCAGCTAAAGTGGATACATTCATTGCTTGTTGACCCCGGCAGGACGCCGACCGCATACAACGAACGAATGACTCAGTAAAGCGCCCAGTGGAGGTAACCACAGAAATAAATGGTATATGAATGCCGTCTCAAATAATTTCTGAAAATAGTTTAATCGGGCTGGTAATATAGGGAGCCAGAAAAGCCTGACATCCAGCAATCCGGCCGACCGGAACAACCTTTTGATCTGCCGTGGCGACTCGTACCGAAGATGAGGCGGCTTACCTTGTAATGCCCTCGCGAGTCTTCCCCAAATATGTGGCAGACACCATGCATTCAATCCATCTACCCACAATTGACCATTGGGTTTGATGACGCTGGTCAGTTCAATAATTGCCTCTCTGGATTCTGATAAGGCCTGGGTTACACCAAAACACAATACCCCGTCGACGCTGCACGAGGCGATTGGTAATTGTTTTACGTCACCCACTGCCCAATGGATATGATTGCCACTCCGTTCCCGGGCCTTTTGAATTGTTGGCAGGGAATAGTCGAACCCCAGTACATTTAGACCGGAGCTTGCCAAAAGACGAGAATATGTGCCAGCCCCACAGCCCACATCCAGCCAAAATGTCTGAGGTTGATCACCGGGCCAAAGCCGCTTGAAATGACGAATACGGGCTGCAAGTCCTGTTGATGACCAGCCAGCAATACCGGCGTCGTCCTTATGATTCATGGCGAATCGTGTGAAACGATCACGCCACCGGCTCTCGAAAGAACTATTGGTATCTTCAGTATCTTTCTTTTTTTCAGGGTTCATTGTGTTATTTCTGGGGATTGCTGTTTTATCGTTAGTGTGAGGAGGGGATTGGGTATCGCTGTACGTTGTCAGGGTATCTTCCTTGAAAACAAGTATCCCGGGAGCCTGTCGGGCTCAGGAGAATCTACTGCGGAAAATTCATTTTGGCCCGTTTTTTCGATCCTTTTCGTTGAATATGTCCAATATTCGCCTCAAACGATCAAAAAATGGACTCAAAACGGCTTTCCCTCGCTACGATTCCCTAAGCCCGACAGGCTCCTGGAAAGAGCCAAAACGGCCTGGTGCTGCCCCGTTAACTTCGCGCCGCTACGCTGGTCTGTTCCGGTATCCGGAAAGTTGGTGAAATTACCGGGCTCCGGATCAAGCCGGAATGACGGGAAAGAGTTTCAAATTCATGCCTTCAGTAACTCCAGAATCATTCCGTGCGAACGCATGTTTGATCACCCGCGAACCCGCACACCATACGAATAAGCAACAGGAATGGCGATTGGGTAAATGTTCATTTTTAATGACGAATTCATCGCCTTGAAGCTGGTAAGGCAGGGGTCTTGCCAAAGCCGCATGCATTGCGGCGGCATTGTAACGAACTCCCGTGCCTGGGGCCACTAAACTTGTATTCGTTGTACGCAGACTGGCTCCAACAATCCATGTGCCCCCCTGGATGGAACACCAGGATTTCTCCCGAAAAAATGTCACCGCGTGCATGGCAATATTTCTTGCTATTTACTCGCAGGTATTCGGGGTCAATTTTAAGAAAAATCAATGAGTTGTGGCGATTCCCGTTAAAATTTTCCAGATTATTTGTACAGACGGCAATTTCACGGGGGAGGAAGGTAACATCCTGAATGTTCTCAGGCAAACTTTCCGGCAGGTGATTTCTGTGCGGGATAAACGAGCCACATTAACCTCATTTGAAATTTGTCCCCGGCTTTATTTTTTTGTTTCACTGGTGATAAAAAACCGCTTTTTTGAACCCGGATCCCGTAGTTGACTGCTTGCCTGGAGGGTTATTAACATGTTGATGAGTTTTATGGATGTCGGTGGAAAGCTCACCTGCCGGGTGAGTCGCTACAACTTGTATAGCACGTTGCCTTTTGCGTCTGGCCGCGTTGCGAATCGCTGCCCAGTCGAAATGGTAATAATTATTTTGAATAAACAGTAAGGTATGTTGTAAGATTATTGCCATGGCGCAACTACTGAACTCAAATGATCTCAGGGTCTTTGAGAAAAAAGAATTAAATCACTGTCATTGGAGCAGAGCGCCATTGCAGCGAGGTTGGCACGGGTGAAAGCACAAGCTCGCCAGGAGTCGCCATAACACACCTGAAATGACCAGGATTTGGTGCATGGTGTTTGCCTTGTTTGTTTCATAGCCAGGCAAAATGATGTGTAAATAGTTGGACTGTTGCAAGGAATTTTGGCACCGCCACGGGATAAGCAAGGCGTGCAAACATTTGGCTGCGTTCGTGGCTGCATATCATCGGTCAGTAAAGAAGGGATACAATGTCTTTGATGCGTTGATTGATGCATTTGAAGATTGTGATTTTCTGCGCCCTTTACAAAAAACCATATCATTTTGGCCTGGAGTTTAGCTGATTTGATAAAAAATGCTTTTTATAGCCGTGGCGGGAGAAGAAATTTTATCCGGGGTAGAATGTGACTTCAATAGTACTCACAGATTCCAGTTTAATTCTTGCGGGTCTGATTCCTCGCAGTTTGCTACGAATACCGTCATTCTGGCGCAGTCCAGAATCCAGAAGTTGAAACCCCTGGACACTGGCTTTTGCTGGTGTGATGTTAATACCCCCGTCAGCTTGCTGCGGGGTCGTTTATATTTTTAACGTTAAGTAACTATCTTTGAAAAACCTTTGAAAAATTGAAAAACAAGAAATTTTTTCTTGTGAAATGAAATGGTTGAAAAAACCACAGGCACAGACCCATGATGTTACAAAATTTGGCAAGCGAGTTAACCCGTGACTAAAAATCCGGAGCGCCTGTGTGGTATTGCGATTGCGATTGTTGTTGCTATTGGTTTATATGCCCGAATGAAGGGATTGAACACATGGCCTTTGGCTGTCGATGAATATTATATATTGAAGTCCATTGAAAATATTGTCCAAAATGGAGTGCCTGTATTCCAAACGGGGGGTTACTATCTTAGAGGCGTGTTGTATCAATACTTGGTTGCTCCGCTGATATTCCTGGGGCTTGATGCTGTATTTTCGTTACGGTTGATTACTGTTATTGCTAATCTGATTGCCATCCCGGCGATATACATATTAGGTAAAAAAACATCAGGATCGGTTGTAGCGTGTTTAGCGGTCTGTTTTTTTAGTCTTTCTATATGGGAAATTGAGTTCGCCCGCTTTGGTCGAATGTATGTACCTTTCCAAACGGTATTTCTTTGGTACCTGGTTTTTTTGTATAAAGCCACCATAGAACATGATTCTCATAGCCATCGATGGTTATACGTGCTGTCTTTTACCGGAATCTTGTTGTGGGAGGGGGGGCTTATTCTCTTCCTGTTAAATTTTTTCCCGATACTTCTATGCCCCCGTCGCGCGATGCGTACACAGCTAATATTTAGCTCAGCCTTTTTTATTCTGGCCTATGCTTACTCAAAATTGAATTATTCATCGCCAGAGGTATTAAATCTTCCGCTGGATATCTCTGCCATTGAACCACTCAAACTTTTGCAATCAGGACCACTTTTTTTGTGGAGCACTTTTCCTGAAAACCCGTTTTGGCTGGCCCTGTTTTTAGTCCCGCTGATATGGTCTATGTGGTCTGTTTATACCCTTTTCCATAAACGTCAGTTTTCTTTTGTTACGTTGCTTTGTATCTCACTGATCATTGTTTTTTCTCTGGCGAATCTGTTTTTACTTGTTCTGGTGTCCTTCCTTCTTTTGTTGTTGGTGGGGTGGGTTTCACCATCGGTATTACGATCCGGTTATTTGCGTGGCGTCCTGATTGCTGTTGGTGCAAATTTCATTTTTTGGCTTGTGTATGGCTTGTCTACGACATCATGGCACCGGTTTTTCCCACCGTTCGACCCGGATCTGGTTATTTATAAACTATTAGTCGTTCTGTTTAAGTACCCAAACATATTCGACCGCATTTTGTTTGTTTGGCTAAAAGCAATCCCCATGTTCACTCTGTTGTTTTCAGCTGCGATTGCCATTGGGGCTGTATTGTGCTTTACAAAAGAATTCAGTAAAGACAGTAAATTTTTTCGGCTTCTCATTGCTATTATTGTTGTTCTGGCCCTGGTTATCGGTGTTAAACAGACAGTTTATATAGAAACCCGATACACCTTCTTCCTGTTCCCGCTGTTTTTGATTTTAATGCCTGCGTCTCTGGTTATGTTAACAACGAAATTCAACAGGTATTTTTTTATAAATCCGTTAATTGCCGCAGTCTTTTTGTCTGGCACATTATTTATATTATCAGATGAATTTTCGGTAAATCATATATTATATATTGACACGCCTGCCATAAACTTCAGAACTGCTTACAAAGATGCAAAGGCGCACCACTATTATTTCAGGGAAGACTATAAAACACCCGCAGAGTATATTAACAAACGTCTGGAAAAGAATGACATAGTGATCACTACTGTGTTGCCTGCTGAGTATTACCTGGAGAAGATTGATTTTGTATATGTCAACTATCAACATACAGAGTTTAAGTCTATAACCCGTGAACATGGAAAAACAGAGAAGTGGACGAACGCCCCGTTGATATATAGCGAAGATACACTGTTTCAAACAATTGACCAGGCAATTGCTACCGTTTGGATTATTAATAAGGCCAAAGAGCGTAACGTATTCGAAGAAAATATTGCAGCACGCTATGGTTCGATGGCTGTTTATCAGAACCTGGACAGTTCGTATGATGTTTATATGATTAAGCCAAATACCGAAGTCGTGGATTTTCAGGAATGGAAATTGAATAACTTATACAGGTGGCGGTTTGATTTGGTCTGTCTTTGTTCGTTCTGATTGAGCACAATCGGGTCAACCGTGTCATTACATGCAGTCATTAGTAACGAACAAACAGTAAAGCCAGACAATATTCGTTTAACCGAAAACTCAGGGGATCAGACTCGTGGATCAATTAGCAGGTTGGGCAGGTTGGCATGCTGCCGAGAAACCATCGAAAAATTTATTACACGACCTTTTGCAGGTTGCAGCTGAACGGGAAATCAAGAATACCCGTATTACATCAGGGCACAAGTATGGACTTGCCGGAACCGGATTCAGCCCCCCAATCTTTTGGGAAGACGAAGAGTTTTACGCGTTTTTACTCGGACGACAGTGCAGATTCACGGACGGAGAGAGCGAAGAGCAGCAAAGTGAATTGCTTGGCTCGTGGCTAAAACAGCATCGAAATGACCCGGTTAAAGGTCTCGTGGCGTTGAAGGGCGATTTTTGTCTGGTTCTCGTTAACCGCTCCAACAATGACGTTTTATTAGCCGTTGATCGTATGGGGGTACAACCTCTGGCATATTCACAATCGGGTGACTGTCTGGTTTTTGCGAGTTCGTGTGAGCAAATTAAACAGCATCCGATCATAAATGTCTCAGTCAGTAACCAGTCGATATTTGATTATTTGTATTTCCACATGATCCCCAGTCCCAATACGATCTACAATGAAATCAAAAAACTGGAACCTGCTCAGTATTTGTATTTTCGTAGTGGTGAAATAAGTACGGGTTATTACTGGCAACCAGATTTTTCCGGGGAAAATTATCTATCTGAAAATGAACTGACACCAGCGTTGAAGCGTTGCCTGGAAACCGCTGTGCGACGTTGTGATGTGAACGAAAAAACGGGTGCTTTCTTGAGCGGGGGGCTGGATAGTTCTACAGTAGCAGGGTTTGCATCACGGGTGAGTCAATCCCCGGTCTCGACGTATTCGATCGGATTTGACGCGCCCGGTTATGATGAGATTAGCTACGCACGTATTGCATCCAGTCATTTTTCTACGAAAGGTCATGAATATTACGTCACCCCGGATGATGTTCTCAAGGCTGTTCCTCTTATCGCCAGCAGTTACGATGAACCTTTTGGCAATTCGTCAGCTATCCCTGTGTATTTCTGCGCCCGTTTAGCATTTGAAAATGGCAGTCGTCGCCTTTTGGCAGGTGATGGGGGGGATGAATTGTTCGCTGGTAATTCGCGTTATGCCAAACAAAAGATTTTTGAGGTGTATCAACATACTCCTGCTTTACTTCGACATATGCTGATTGAGCCAATATTATCACATATGCCTTCCAGGGTAGAAATTCCCATAATCAGCAAACTGGGTCGCTATGTTCGGGATGCAAAGATTCCATTACCTGCTCGCTTGCAGCGCTACAATTTTTTACAACGAACCCCCCTGGAAAATGTATTCACGGTTAACTTTTTGAACGAAGTTAACCGACAACATCCTGCAGAAAGTCTGGATAAAGTTTATTCACGCGTTAATAGCGATTCCTTTCTAAACCGAATGTTATTTATGGACTGGAAACAGACACTGGCTGACAATGACCTGCGAAAAGTCAATAAAATGTGCGCTCTGGCTGGTATTGAAGTCTGTTATCCAATGCTGGATGACGACCTGGTTGAATTGTCCACTCGCATACCGCCTGCTTTGAAACTAAAAGGTCGCAAACTACGCTATTTTTTCAAACAGACCCTGGCTGATTTCCTGCCTCCCGAGATTCTGACTAAGGGAAAACACGGATTTGGATTACCCTTTGGCGTTTGGTTAAAAGAAGTTGATTTCTTGCAAAAACTGGCGAAAGACACTCTTTATGCTTTCGGGGATCGTGGGTACGTCAATCGAACGTTTATCGATTGGCTTTTTGTGCAGCATAACTCTGTTCATCCCGCCTACTATGGTGAAATGATTTGGGTTATTATGATGCTTGAGCTGTGGTTACAAAGTCATATTGATTAGTT
>JAADIL010000236.1 GCA_013151355.1 Gammaproteobacteria bacterium | reverse complement strand
CATCGTTCTACTCCAAAAAATCCAGTACCGTATTCAGTCCACCAAATTGTATTGTGACATCAGCCTGTGCGCGAACAGCGGGTTTCGCATGGTAGGCCACACCCAGTCCGGCAATGCCCAGCATTTGCAGATCATTGGCACCGTCACCCATGGCGATAACCTGTTGAGGAGCGATGTTTAATTGTGCGCACAGTTGTTGCAGATATTCTGCCTTGGCTTCGGCACCGATAATGGTGCCGTCCACTGTGCCGTTGAGCTTTCCATTTTTCCGGGTGAGCACGTTGGCCAGGGTAAAGTCCAGGCCCAGACGTTGCTTGAGGCGTTCGGTGAAAAAGGTGAAGCCACCGGAGACCAGCGCTATTTTGATCTGGCGCAGTTTGAGGCCACTGATCAATATTTCGGCTCCGGGATTTAATTGTAGACGCTCGTCATACACATGTTGCAGGGCGGAGGTGTCCAGTCCTTCCAGCAGGGAGACACGTTGTTTCAGCGAGGCGGCAAAATCCAGTTCTCCGCACATGGCCGCTTCGGTGATGGCGCTGACCTGGGGTTTTACACCGATAAAATCGGCGATTTCATCGACACATTCGATGTTGATGAGGGTGGAGTCCATGTCGGTGATGAGCAGGCCCACGCTGGATGTGTCGAAATTTTCGGGCAGGGTGTTGATATCCAGCTGGCAGGCTTCACGCAGCGCATCCAGTGTCCCGGGGGGCACTGTTTTGTGTTGTACGCGAAAATGTTGGGCCCAGGCGCCTGGTTCGGCACCCAGCGCCTGGGCAATATGTCGGGTTTGCTGTGCAGTGAGGGTATTGCTGTGGATGATGGTCGTATGCATGAGGATTAACAGGTGGTGAATGTGATGCCCGACAGTGTAACCGCAGTGCACCGGCAAGCCCACTATTGAAGGTGTGTTAACCGCATTCGCTGAGCAGGCGGTCGATCATGTCCCGGGCTTGTGAGCGATAGCCACCACCGAACAGATTGAAGTGATTAAGGATGTGGTACAGATTGTAGAGTATTTTGCGCGTGACGTAGCCTGTGTCCAGTGGCCAGACAGCGTTATAGGCGGTGTAAAAGGCTGGTGAAAAGCCACCAAACAGTTCGGTCATGGCCAGGTCTGTTTCACGGTCACCAAAATACACGGCGGGATCAAAAATCACTGGCAGCCCCTGTGTATCGAAGGCTGTGTTGCCGGACCACAAATCACCGTGCAACAAAGACGGTACAGGTTGGTAATCGGCAAAAAAGGCAGGCAGCGCTGTTTGCAGCATGTCGCCACGGCGCAGCAGTGAGTGCCCTGCCCCGTTTTGGCCTGCCAGTTCCAGTTGCGCTCCCAGTCGTTGTTCGACCCAGAATGTCACCCAACTGTCTGTCCAGTGATTGAGCTGTGGTGTGTTGCCGATGGTGTTGTGTCGATGCCAGCCAAATTGCGGGCGTTGAATCTGATGCATTGCTGCCAGTCCCCTGCCCAGTTGTGCATCGTCTCCCGTGCTCTTGAGTGCCACGTATTCCATTGCCAGCCAGGCATCCGGCCCTGCGATGCCACTACAGAGGGGTGTGGGCACTCGCAGGCTCTGGCTGTCGATCAGGACGTGTAATCCTTCCGCTTCAGCCTCGAACATGGACAGGCTGTCAGCTGTGTTGATTTTAATGAAAAAGGTTTGCCGGTTTCCGTTTTGGTTGCCAGTGAGTGCATAGGCAGCATTAATGCAGCCGCCGCCCACGGGGAGTGTGCTGTCTATAGTCAGGTCTACTCCTGATGCGATCTGCAGCTGCTGTGAAATGGATTGCCAGTCGGGCATAATTTTCCCCCGGGTTTTTTCGTTTGTGTGTTTGCTGAATGATAAACCTGGAATCCCCGGTTGGCCGCCCGGAAAGCACATTTAGTGTAAAGAAACGCGACGTTTTCTGTTTTTCTTTGCGTTCAGGGTTTTGGTATTACCACAAAATAATCAGTTTCCCCGCCCTGTAAAATGTAGAATCATCCCAATTTTCAGTGTATGCAGCAGAGTTTGGGTAATGAAAACCCAACGCGCTCTACAGACCGTTCAATCGGGGATTCCCGGATGAGGGATAATCAGGCGCCTTCCAGTTGTTGCGGGTGGTTTTTGTCTTTGGAAGAAAGATGTTTGAAAATTAACCAGCTGGCCAGCATAGCTCAACCTGGAGGTTGGCAAACTTACTTAAGGTCATTTCTAGCTTTTTTGTGCTAAACGCCTGCCGGTAATGAGGGATGTTCGTTTATCCACAAAGCCTGTGGATAACTTTGTGCATAAGCTGAGGGAAGCGGTCTGTTGACCTCGGTTTTGTTACAGATTTATTAAAGTGGTCAAAAAACGGGCGGGATATTTTAACCAATAAAAACAATGACTTGGTGTTTTGTGCTGGCTTGCCCGCCAAAAAACCGTCCAGGAGGGTCGTTATATCGTCAACGTGAAACATATTGTGTATAACGTTTCACGCCAAGTGTTGCAAAATCCGGAAATGTGGCACAAAAAAGCCAGCACAATGTGCTGGCCCTTTGTGCTGCCAGGAACATCGAAACCTAGAGAGCCAGGATGAAATCGACCAGCTTTTCGATGTTTTCGTCAGACACGCGAGGTGAGTAAGGCGGCATGGGCGCGCCACCGGTGACTTTGGTCCAGTTACCTTTACCTCCTTTTTTCACTTTGCCGATCATGCGATCTTTAGCGCCAGCATCGCCCTTGTATTTGGCAGCCACGTCTTTCCATGCCGGGCCAACAATTTTCTTGTCAACTCCATGGCAAGCCAGGCAGCCACTTTTTTTGGCCAGGTCCAGGTCGGCAGATGCCTGACCAGAAATTAACAGGGCAGCTGCTGCTGCAGGAATCAATAACCATTTTGCTCTCATTAGGACTTCCCCTTGATTTTTGTATCTGATATTTAATTAAAACTAACGAAAGAATTCGTAAACGAGACACTTTTCAAACGCTGTTTCGGCGTAGTGACAAGGCTTCGTTCCCCCCTCTCTCTTCTTCAGAGTCGTGCGCGAGACACATGTTGTAGCTGGTCGCCGCCTTCCTCACTTCAGGTGCGCAGCCGCTACTTTTTGGGCGTTGCCGTACCTTAGGGCGGTTTTTATGCCATTGGCGTGGCCTGCTGTCAAGTTCAGCGTAGGTTCAGGCAGGTTATGAATGGTGGGTCTCGGGGTAAAACGGGATGGAAATACGTTTATTTCGGGAATGGGTTCCGTAGAAGTCTCAGGAACGTGTTACGCAATAACTCTCCTGTTTTGCATCCCGTCTTCGCTTGTTCTTCAACCGCAAAAGCTCGAAACAGAACAACTTGTTCCTGCACTTTTGCTCAAAGCTTCCGCATCCATGCTCACGCCCCTTACCATTTTTTGACCACCCAGGCGGGGATTAACAGGGCAGGGTCGGTGTCATTCTTGCGGGTTTCCAGATTGCCGTCGCCATCGCTGTCCACCAGATAATAAGGCACGCCACGTTTGGGGGAGACGCGAATGGCGTAAAGTTGGCCATTCACCCGTAATTCTTCAACAATGTCGGTTTTGGCACCCTGGATGGTGACTTTACCGGAAGATTCAGGTTCTTCAGCCAGGGTGATACTGGCAAAAAACAGGAGCGCCATGAACGGGGTGGTTGTAACGACAAGAAAGGAAATCAGTTTCGAAAAATGCATAAGGCTTGTCTCGTTGCGACGGGTTATGTTCGCGTCTAAAAGCTATAGCTCAAAATATAACCAAAAACACTAATGGTGCCGTGAGACGAAACAACCGATAATCGCCCACGGCTTTATCATCATTCTATTCCAATCAAGACGTGCCCGCACTATGAAAGCAAACAAACAACTGATTCTCGTCGATGGTTCATCGTATTTATATCGCGCCTTTCACGCCATGCCTTCGTTGACCAATTCTCAAGGCCAACCCACTGGCGCGGTTTACGGCGTTATCAATATGCTGCGTCGTCTGCTGAAAGATTTTCAGCCGGAATACATGGCGATGGTATTTGATGCCAAAGGCAAAACTTTCCGTGATGAACTTTATGCCGAGTACAAGGCCAATCGTCCGCCCATGCCGGATGAATTGCGTGAGCAGATTGCGCCATTGCACGCCATTGTCGAAGCTATGGGTTTGCCGATGTTAATTGTGGACGGGGTGGAAGCGGATGATGTCATTGGCACTCTCGCGAGACAAGCCACGGAAATGGGCATGGATTGTCTGGTATCTACCGGTGACAAGGATATGGCACAGCTGGTCAATCAGCATGTCACGCTGATGAACACCATGGACAATTCCACGTTAGACCCACAGGGCGTGGTGGACAAGTTTGGTATTCCGCCAGAGCGCATTGTGGACTATCTCACGTTAATGGGAGACAGCGTGGACAATATTCCCGGTGTGCCCAAGGTTGGACCCAAAACTGCGGTGAAGTGGCTAACCCAATACGGCACGCTGGATGAAATCATGACCAGGGCTGCCGAGATTGGCGGCAAGGTGGGAGAAAACCTGCGTGATGCGCTGGAGCAGTTACCCTTGTCCCACCAATTGGCAACCATTAAATGTGACGTAACACTGGGTGCCGGACCGACTGAACTCAAAGTGCAGGCAGCGGACACGGAACGTTTGACACAATTGTTTGGCGAGATGGAATTCAAAACCTGGTTGTCTGAACTATTGCCTGGAGCGCCGGGCAAATCCGGGCAGGGTGTGGCCAATTATGCAGTGCATGCGACAGACAAAAAAGCCTCAGCAGAGACTGATGTGAACTACGACATTGTACTGGATGAATCGGCTTTTGAAGCCTGGTTGGAAAAACTCCGGCGGGCCGAATTGTTTGCTTTTGATACCGAAACCACCAGCCTTGACTATATGCAGGCAAAAATTGTTGGTGTGTCGTTTGCGGTAAAAGCAGGAGAGGCAGCCTACGTGCCGGTGGCTCACCAAATTACCCTGGAGGACGCTGATGCCAGTGCGCAACTGGGCCGCGACTTTGTGTTAGAAAAATTGCGCCCGTTACTGGAAGATGCGAACAAAGCCAAGGTTGGGCAAAATCTTAAATACGATATGAGTGTGCTGGCCAATTACGATATCACCCTGCGTGGCGTGGCTTTCGATACCATGCTGGAATCCTACGTGCTGGACAGTACCGCCACACGCCACGATATGGATTCACTGGCGTTGAAATACCTTAACCGCAACACTATTCATTTTGAAGACGTGGCTGGCAAAGGCGCCAAACAAATCACTTTCGATCAGGTGCCGATCAGCGTCGCTGGTCCGTACGCAGCGGAAGATGCCGATGTGACTTTGCAGTTGCATGAGGCGTTATGGCCTCAACTGGAAAAAGAGCCCCGGCTGGCTGAGTTATTTCGCACTATTGAATTGCCGCTGTTGACGGTGCTCTCGCACATTGAGCGCAACGGTGTGTTGATCGATGCCAATATGCTCGCCCAACAAAGCGAAGAGCTGGCGCAGCGCATGCTGGAGATTCAAAATGAATCTTATGATGTGGCGGGTGAGGAATTTAATCTCGCTTCGCCCAAACAAATTCAAAAAATTCTTTTTGAAAAACTGGGCCTGCCAGTACGGAAAAAAACACCAAAAGGCGCACCATCCACCGCAGAAGAAGTGCTGGTGGAGTTGGCTCACGATTTTCCGCTACCCAAACTGATTCTGGAATATCGGGGTATGAGCAAACTCAAGTCCACGTATACCGATAAACTGCCACAACGCATTGATCCTGGCACAAAACGGGTGCATACCTCGTATCATCAGGCCGTGGCCAGTACCGGTCGGTTGTCGTCATCTGATCCGAACCTGCAAAATATTCCGGTGCGCAGTGCCGAAGGCCGACGTATTCGTCAGGCTTTTATCGCACCAGCCGGTTTCAGCATACTGGCAGCCGACTATTCGCAAATAGAGTTGCGCATTATGGCGCATCTTTCCGGTGATGAAGGTTTGCTCAAAGCCTTTGCTGCAGGGGAGGATATTCATCGTGCCACTGCTGCCGAGGTGTTTGCCGTGCCGTTGCAGGAGGTGGATAACGAGCAGCGGCGCAGTGCCAAGGCCATCAACTTCGGATTGATTTATGGCATGTCAGCTTTTGGACTGGCACGACAACTGGGCATTACACGCGGTGATGCGCAGGAATATGTTGATCTCTATTTTGAACGTTATCCTGGCGTGAAAAAATTTATGGACAACACCCGTGAACAGGCTCATGACCGGGGTTACGTGGAGACAGTATTTGGCCGTCGTTTGTATTTGCCCGACATTAACCACCGCAATGGCCAGCGTCGTCAGTACGCCGAGCGCACGGCGATTAATGCACCGATGCAGGGTACAGCGGCAGACATCATCAAACGTGCAATGATTACGGTAGATGGCTGGATTGAATCCGCCGGGCTGGATATCAAATTGACCATGCAGGTGCACGACGAGTTGGTGTTCGAAATTCGGGATGAGCAAATTGAAGCCGCGAAAATCAACATCGACCGGCTCATGGTCGAGGTGGCCAAACTCAAGGTACCGTTAGTGGTAGATATGGGCACGGGCAGTAACTGGGATGAAGCCCACTGATCAGGAACTCTTTCACTGATAAATAAAATATTTTAACAGGTAGTGAAACTTTTTATGGCCTTGTCCGTCATACGGTATGAGCAGACGCGATGTCTGCTCCCCGCCTCCCTCCCTGGCGGGTTCAAGCCCGGCGTCCCCAACGTCGGGTATTTTTAGCCCCGGTGGCAGCTACCCCGATTAGTCGGGTGTCCCGGGGTTTTTTTATTCCCTTACACTATCCTGCTTGCTCGTCAAATTCCAGCCAGTGGTCCAGCACAGCATAGGCTTCGGATAACCCCGTGCCCTTGAGTGCGGAAAATAATTGCACACTGCACAGATCATCGGGTGCATGAATCTTGAGTTCTCGCTGCACTTGCAACAGGGTATTTTGCGCTGCGCCGCGTTTCAGTTTGTCCGCCTTGGTGAGCAACACATGCACCGGCATACCCACTTGCCAGCACCAGTCCAATAATTGTTGATCTACGTCTTTGAGCGGATGACGTACGTCCATGAGCAAAATCAGTCCCTGCAACGATTGACGTTCAGAAAGATAAGCCTCCATGGTTTGCTGCCAGCGGCGTTTGATTTTTTCGGCCACTTTGGCGTAACCGTAACCCGGCAAATCCACCAGGTGACGTTGTCCGTCCAGCTGAAAAAGATTGATCAGCTGGGTGCGCCCCGGGGTTTTGCTGGTCCGGGCCAGAGATTTTTGTTCGCATAAGCGATTGATTGCGCTAGACTTTCCAGCGTTGGATCGACCGGCGAAAGCAACCTCGGGACCACAGTCCTGCGGCAACTGGCTGAGCCGGGCCGCGCTGATGATAAAACTGGCGGCACGATAGCGGGTGGCTGGATCAGTTTTTTGAGAGTCAGGAGTGGTCACGATATTTGTCCAGATTGGGAGAATGTGTTGCCAGGTCCCCAAAAGCCGTTGGCATTTTTCTGCCAGCTGCAATAGTCTAGACTGCTGGTATGTTGGGGCAAGGAACGCTGGAACGGGACTTTATCAAACGCAAACTCGTATGGGAACGCTGATGACCGCAAGCACAACTGATTCAACTTTAATCACACAACCTGGTTACACAAATACTACAAGCATTAAAAGGCATGTGTTTATGCTGATGGCCAATCTGGCCATGATTGGTGGTATTACGTTAATGAGCATCAGCAGTGCGCATGCGAAAGGCAGTGTCGAGGCGGGTGCTGTCAAGGCACGTGCTTGTCAAGTGTGTCACGGCAAGGGTGGGAAAAGTACCAAAGAGGTCTACCCCATTTTGGCCGGGCAACATGCCGCCTATCTTCGCAAGCAATTATATGCTTTTCGGGCGGGAACCCGTAAAGATCCCATTATGAACGGCATGGCAACTTCGCTTAGCGATCAGGATATCGAAGATGTCTCCGCTTTTTTTAATAGTGTCGAGTAGCTTGCGACCGAATGTCATTGTCGACACAACAAGCGGCACTCAGGTTTTTTTAAGGAAAACCTCTCTGGTTCGGAGGTCTGAAATATGACATCGCTACGCTTTGTTTTTTGCCTGTTAATCAGCATACCGGCATATACTTATTCTTCCGGGAGTATTGACGGACGGACCGGGGGTGACGTTAGCAAGGGACAGCTCAAGTCAGCAGCCTGTCAGGGTTGCCATGGCCCGGATGGCAACAGCTTCAGTCCGGACTGGCCTAGTCTCGCTGGCCAGAATGCCAATTACCTGTCCGGGCAGATTCGCGATTTTCAGTCCGGTGCCCGTCAAGATCCCACCATGCAGAGCATGGTCACAGGGCTGACTGAACAGGACATTGCAGATATCGCCGCCTACTTTGGAGCACAAAAGGTGAAAACCGATGCTGCCTCAAATTCTGCCGTGGGCAAAAAACTCTATATGGGTGGTAATCGTTACACACATCTGCCTGCCTGTGCTGGTTGTCACGGACCTAATGGCGCAGGCAATGGGCCCGGGGCAATTCCTGGTCTTGCAGGCCAAAAACCGGGTTATGTGATCAAGACCATGCAGGACTTCAAAACGGGCGCACGCAGCAATGACCGCAATCAGATCATGCAGGACATTGCGGCAAAAATGACGGAGAAAGAAATAGAGGCAGTAGCGCAGTTCCTCGTCGGCATGGGTGCCAGAGCACCCGGTGTCGATGAGTAGACATTATTTGTGCCGGTTATTTTCGGCCCGGCGCATAAAAATAACTGTTAAATGTGGATACATCCTGGCTTACCTGGCGGAACAGGTGGTCAAGGCTGACAATGGCGTGCTCCAGCAGATTTACCGCGATGTATGGATGTTCCACGCGCAGGCGTTTGTACATGGCCCGGCTCAGTTTCAGCAGGCGAGTGTCGTTAACCAGCGCCTTTGCCCGTACCGAGCGCGGGTTGCGGTCAAAAAAGGACATCTCGCCCATCAGCTCACCGGACTTGATATGTCCCACCTGACTTTCGGCCTTGTCGCCAGCATACAGCGCTGTTTCACCGGCAATGACAAAATACAATGCCTCGCCCACATCGCCGATCTCGGCGATCACCTCACCTTTGTTAAACGTCACCAGCTCCGTGTAATCAATCAGTGTGGTCACTTCCTTGATGGTCAGTGATTCACACAGGTACTGCTGATTTAAAAATTGCGTCAGATCGATCTTTTCGGAGACCATGAGGTCATACTCCTTGCTTGAGGTCGGTGGTTTTGGGTTATCGGGCTCAGGCCCGTCTGCCGGGTTCATAAAACAAGGCCATAGCATAAACCTTAAACGACAATGTGCGCCAGTGAAGAGCTGATCTGTTTTATTGCGTTCATTCAACGATTTGGATAGGCTCACGCAGAGCAGTGTTGCGGTTCTCAGGCAATATCAAATAATAAATGACGAGGTTAATCCCCATGAAAAAATTCGCCCTCCTGTTTACTGTCCTTGCTACGGTGGTTGTACTGGGCTTCACCAGTGTCGGCAATGTGATGGCCGCCAAAAAAGAATATGAAATGGTCACCCCGCCCCAGCCAACCACCAGCAAAGACAAAGTCGAGGTGGTGGAATTGTTCTGGTACGGTTGTCCGCACTGTTTCAAGTTAGAACCGTATGTGGAACGCTGGCTGAAACGTAAACCTGAAAACGTCAAATTCGTGCGTATGCCCGGCATGTTCCGTCCCAGTTGGGAGATTCACGGCCGTGCCTATTACACGGCTGAAGTCCTCGGTGTGGTGGACAAGGTGCACAAGCCTATGTTTGAGGCCATTCACGAGCAAAAGCGCAGTTTGAGCAACGAGGCGTCCATCATGGCCCTGTTTAAGGAAAATGGCGTGAGTGAGAAGGATTTCAAGCGGGTATTCCGCTCCTTCGCGGTGGAAACCAAATTGCGCCGTGCCAAAGATATGGGACAGCGTTACGGTGCCCGTGGTGTACCGGCGATCATCGTCAATGGTAAATACCGTACCGGCGCAACGCAGTCTGGTGGTAATGCCAGGGTGTTCAAGGTGGTGAACGAGCTGGTCAAAATGGAAAGTCAATAATCTTGCGCCAGGAACTGAGTGCGGTTGTGCCGATCCGTCCGGAGCATGCCGCATGATGAAAGCCGCTGAACTTTTCGTCCGCTGCCTGGAAAACGAAGGTGTTGAATATATTTTCGGCATTCCCGGCGAGGAAAACCTCGACGTGATGGATGCCCTGCTGGATTCCAGAATCCAGTTTGTTACCACGCGTCACGAACAGGGTGCGGCCTTCATGGCCGACGTTTACGGCCGCCTCACCGGGCGTGCCGGAGTGTGTATGGCCACCCTCGGTCCAGGTGCCACCAACCTCATTACCGGGGTTGCCGATGCTAATATGGATCACGCGCCACTGGTAGCCATCGCTGGCCAGGCCGACACCCACCGTTTGCACAAGGAATCCCACCAGGTGCTGGATCTGGAACAGCTGTTCCGCAGTTTTACCAAATACAGCTCGCGCATTCTCGCGCCGGATATCATCACCGAGGTAACGCGCAAGGCCTTCAAGGTCGCGCAGACGGAAAAAACCGGTGCGTGTTTCATTGAGTTTCCCGAAAACATCGCGTCGATGCACATTGATGACACACCGTTGCGGGTCAAACACGCCACCATGCCTGAGCCTCCGGCGGATCGTGTAGCCTATGCCGCCGAAGTGATCTCCAACGCACGCGAACCCATCATCCTCGCTGGCAATGGCGTAGTGCGCGCCAAAGCCTGGCAGCAACTGGCAGATTTTGCGCAACGACTGAATATTCCGGTAACCAACACCTTCATGGCCAAGGGCGTGTTGCCGTTCCGACACGCCATGGCACTGGGCAGTGCAGGTTTACAATCGCAGGATTATGTCAACTTCGGCTTCGAGCAGGCCGACGCGATTATCTGCGTGGGTTACGATCTGGTGGAATATCATCCACGTCTGTGGCATCCAACGCGTGACCGTACCATCGTGCATATCGACAGTTCACCGGCAGAAGTGGATGCTCACTATCCCGTCTGTGTTGGTGTGGTGGGAGATATCAAACATTCACTGGACCGCATCGCCGGGCAGGCCACGCCGCATGAAGGTCACAAACTGCGACCATTGCGCGAAGCGCTGATCAAGGAAATGAACCAGCATCGCGACGACGATGCCTTTCCGCTCAAGCCACAAAAAATCATCTGGGATCTGCGCACTGCGCTGGATTTGGAAGACACGGTCATCTGTGATGTGGGTGCGCACAAAATGTGGATGGCGCGCATGTTTCGTTGCGAAAACCCCAACACCTGCCTGATCTCCAATGGCTTCGCCAGCATGGGCATCGCCGTGCCCGGTGCGTTGGCCGCACGCCTGGCCCAACCGCAACGTAAAGTCGTGGCGGTAACCGGCGACGGCGGTTTTTTGATGAACGTGCAGGAAATCGAGACTGCCGTCCGCTTAAAAATAGCCATGGTGGTGTTAATCTGGAACGACTCGGGCTATGGCCTCATCGAATGGAAACAAATGAACCAGTTTGGACGACCATCCAGTGTGGAATTTGGTAACCCGGATTTTGTGCAATTGGCCGAATCCTTTGGTGCCAGAGGTTACCGCGTTGAGGCGGCCGAACAATTACTGCCAACGCTGAAACAGGCATTGGCAGACGACGCCGTGAGTATCATCGACTGTCCGGTGGATTACAGCGAAAACCTGCGTCTCACCGAAACCCTGGGCGA
>JAADIL010000077.1 GCA_013151355.1 Gammaproteobacteria bacterium | reverse complement strand
GAGATATCTACAAGAAGACCCGCAACCTCCGTTTTGCCTGGCAACTGTTGTAACAGGGCACCAAAAGAACGCTGCATTTCTTTCATTTGTTCCTGATAGGCACCGAGATTGGCGGCCTTGGCCTGCTTTGTTTCAAATTCCTGTTTCAGACTGACCTCTTTGGCTCTTGCTGTCTCCAGTTCAAGCAGCTGGTCACTGGTATCAAGGTAATAACCGGCAAACAACAAGGCGAAGCAGAGCAGGACAAGAACGGTTGCCCTGGCGGCCAATGGCCAGCTGCCAATGTTGTTGGGGTCCAGATTGAGATTATTCAGGTCAGACAGATTCATTTGTCAGCCTTCTTTGTTCTGTTTTTTTGTGAAACGGTGAGCTGAAACCAGCTTGCACCCGGGTATTCTTTTTTATCCGACTTGATGATGGTTAATTTCGGGTTGGTTAACCAGAGAGAATCATTCAGGTTGCGCATAAATTCGGAAACGTAATCATTGGAATCTGCGACGCCTGTCAGGTTGATTTCTCGGCCCTTGCGGGATGTCGCCAGTAAAAACACATTATCTGGTATGGTTTTAGCGATCTCGTCAAAAATATGTACGATTTCCGGTCGGCTGCCTTGCAACTCCTGAATAACTTTCATGCGCGCCAGCAGGGCGGCCTTTTCTTTTTCAAGGGTTTTGATTTCCTCAATTTCTTTATCGACCTGCGTAATTTGCCCCTGCATAAACTGGTTGCGGTTATTCTGGTCTTCGATGATGCCGCTCATGCGCAGGTGTACCAGAACAATAATACCCACCATTACAATGGCTGCGCCTGCTGCAATGTTGATAAATTGCCGTTGTTTGTCGCGCCGTTCCTCTTCGCGCCAGGGGAGTAGATTAATGTGCGGCATTTAGTCGAAGCTCCTCAACGCGAGTCCGCAGGCAATCATCAGGGCGGGCGCATCGTTACTGAGTGCCTGCGCTTTGACCTTGGATAACAGCGACATATTGGTGAACGGGTTGGCAATGGACGTGCCAGTACCTACACGTTCCTCAATCAGCTCGTCTACACCGGGAATAGAGGCACTGCCACCGGCCAACACAATATGGCTGACCGAATTGTGCTGGCTGGAAGAGAAAAAGAATTGCAGCGAACGACTGACCTGTTGTGCCATGGCATCCTTGAACGGGTCCAAAACCTCGGGGACATAGTTGTCGGGCAGACCGCCCTGGCGCTTGGCCATGCCGGCTTCCTCGTATGACAAACCATAACGACGCTGAATTTCTTCCGTTAGTTGCTTGCCGCCAAACACCTGGTCACGAGTATAAATAATTTTGCCGTCGTGCAATACGCTCAACGTGGTCATGGTGGCACCGACATCAATGACCGCCACGGTTTTATCATCAGTGCCGCCCGGAATTTGTGAACTGATCAACCCAAAAGCATTTTCCAGGGTATAAGCTTCAATATCAACGACCCTGGCGGTCAGACCACCCAGTTCAACGGCAGCAACGCGTGAATCCACGTTTTCACTGCGTGAAGCAGCCAACAGTACATCGACGGTATCGGGGTTGTCTTCCGAGGCGCCAAGAATTTCAAAATCCAGATTCACCTCTTCCAGGGAATAGGGGATATATTGGTCTGCCTCAAGTTCTATCTGGCTTTCCATTTCCTCCTCGGAAAGCGAGGCAGGCATGGTAATCACCTTGGTGATGACAGATGAGCCTGCAACCGCCACGGAGGCGTGTTTGGTGCGCGACCCCGAGCGTTTGGCGACACGGCGAATAGCATCGCCAACGGCCTCCACATCGGTGATATTTTTTTCGACCACAGAATTGGGTGGCAATGGTTCCGCCGCATAGGCTTCGACGCGGTAACCATCGCCCTGGTGACCCAACTCCAGTAATTTTACTGAGGTTGAGCTGATGTCCAGTCCAATGAGTGGTGGTTTTTTGTGAGCGAACAAGTCTGCTAATTGCACGTTTTTTGTCCCGTTTTCATACTTGCAAGCTGAATATCGGTAGAGAGACAGCAAACTTTACTACAGATTAAAAATTGCATCAGGAAAAATTAGTATTAGGTTGATCTAATTAGAAGTTTTATACTCTGCTTTTGTCAACAACCACGAACACTATCACAAATCTTTTGTTTTGATGCCTTCTTTTAAATTTCAAAAACCCAAATTCCAAAAACGCTGGTTGTTTTACCTTGGTGGAGCTGGCGTTTTTTTAACCGCTTTGGTGCTGACAGGTATTTACGCGTTTATTGTACCCGGTTTGCCATCGACGCAAAGTTTGCAGGATGTGCAATTTCAAGTGCCGTTGCGGGTTTATTCTCGTAACGGGGGATTGATTGCGGAGTTCGGTGAAAAAAAACGGGCACCGCTTAAATACGAAGAAGTGCCAAAACTTCTGGTACAGGCGGTGTTGGCAGCAGAAGACGACCGGTTCTTTGTACATCCGGGAGTCGATTACCAGGGTTTGTTGCGAGCGGCTTTCCATCTGGTGCGCACCGGAGAAAAAGGCCAGGGTGGCAGTACCATTACCATGCAGGTGGCGCGCAATTTTTTTCTTGGCCGTGAAAAAACCTACCTGCGCAAACTCAATGAAATCATGTTGGCGCTCAAAATCGAGAACGAACTCAGCAAAGAAGATATCCTCACGCTCTATCTTAACAAAATTTATCTGGGTAATCGTGCCTACGGTGTGGGTGCAGCGGCACAGATTTATTATGGCGTACCTGTGGACAAACTGAACGTGGCACAACTGGCGATGGTTGCCGGTTTGCCCAAGGCCCCTTCCCGTTACAACCCCGTTATTAATCCGGCCAGAGCTCTGTTGCGGCGCAACTATGTGCTGGGTCGCATGCAGCATTTGGGTTTTATTGATGATGCGACCCACGATGAAGCACGGGCTATGGTAGATGATGCCCGCCTGCACGGTCTTGCCAAAGAAGTGACAGCTCCCTACATAGCCGAAATGGTACGTGCCGAAATGGTGAGACGTTTCGGTGATACGGCCTATTCTGCCGGTTACAAGGTGCGCACCAGCGTCGGTTCCCGCCTGCAAATGGCCGCGCATCGCGCCCAGCGCAATGCCCTGCTGGCCTATGACCGGCGGCACGGTTACCGGGGCCCGGTCACACAACATGTGCTGGCGGAAGACAGTGGTGAAGAACAATGGATGCCATTGTTAAAAACGCAAAGGGAAATCAATGGTCTGTTGCCTGCTTTGGTATTGGCAACGGTCGATCAGTCGATAGTGGTTTACGAACCGCGCCGGGGTGTACTACGTGTAGATTGGTCTGGCTTGTCCTGGGCAGCACCCGTATTGAAAAATGGTGGCAAGGGTGCAGCGCCCAAACAGGCGGCAGATATCCTGAGCCGGGGCGATGTGATTTACATCACCGAACTGCCTGCCACGAAAAATACTGAAGCTGGCTGGCAACTGGCGCAGATTCCCGAAGTGGAGGGCGCCCTGGTATCACTTGACCCCCACGACGGCGCGATTCGTGCCCTGGTGGGTGGTTTCAATTTTTCCAGCAGCAAGTTTAATCGTGTCACCCAGGCCGAGCGTCAACCTGGCTCCAACTTCAAACCCTTCCTTTACTCCGCCGCACTGGAAAAGGGCTTTACACCCGCCAGCCTCATTAATGATGCGCCCGTAGTGTTTGAGGATGAAGGACTGGAGGCAACCTGGCGCCCGGAAAATTACAGCGGCAAGGTGTTTGGCCCGACCCGCCTGCGCAAGGCACTGGTGAAATCGCGCAATCTGGTGTCCATTCGCCTGCTGCGCGCCATTGGTATTGGTTACACCATTAACTACGCCAGTCGTTTTGGTTTTGACAAAAAACGTCTGCCCCGGGATTTGTCACTGGCGCTGGGCAGTGGTGTCGTCACACCGCTGGAAGTCGTACGTGGTTATGCAGTATTCGCCAATGGTGGATTCCGCACCGTGCCGTATTTCATTGACCGTATTGAAGATGCCAAAGGCAAGGTGCTGTATCGTGCCGAGCCTTTTATCGCCTGTGACGGCTGCGAAGAACGCCTCAAACATCAACAGGAAATAGATGCCGAGCCTTTTATGGGCCCGCCCACACGTGAAGATGTTATTCCGGTGAACATTGCCCCGCGGGTGCTGACACCGCAAAATGCCTACCTGATGCGTTCAATGATGATGGAAGTCATCCAGCGAGGCACGGGGCAGCGGGCGAAGGCATTGGGACGTTCTGATCTGGCCGGTAAAACCGGTACCAGTAATGATCAGCAGGATGCCTGGTTTTCAGGTTACACCCCGGACCTGGTGGCCACGGCCTGGACAGGTTTCGACAAACCCAAACCGCTGGGTGCGCGGGAAACGGGTGGCCGTGCTGCCCTGCCCATGTGGATTGAGTTCATGCGCACGGGCTTGCAGGGTGTGCCGGAACATGCGCTGGAGCAGCCACCGGGTCTGGTGACCGTACGCATTGACCCGGAGACCGGCTTGCTGGCAAGGGCCAACAATCCCGAAGGGATTTTTGAAACCTTCCGGGCAGAAAATGTCCCGCAACGACGGGCAGAGGATTCCGCAGCAATGGTTATTGGTGATGACGAAACAACGCCAGTTTCACAGGACAGCGGTGGTGGTGTACCGGAAGAATTATTTTAACATTCTTGATATCGAAACGGAGTGGCGACAAACTATTTGGGCTCCATCGTCAGGTTCAGGCCACCTTTGTTGCCTGCCACGGCGTTAACATCATCCGGATCAACTTCGATTTTCATGTTTTCATCCACCGACACAGAACCTTCTGACAGGCTGATTTTCAGGCGTAGATTATTTTGTGAATCGGCATTACGCAATGCTTCTTCGATGCTGATCACGCCGTCCTTGTAGAGCTTGAAAATAGCCTGGTCGAAGGTCTGCATGCCCAGGTTGGTGGATTTTTCCATGATGTCACGAATACCATGGATGTCGCCCTTGAGGATCAAATCCTGAATCAATGGCGTACCCAGCATGACCTCCACGGCTACGGCGCGTTTGCCCTCCAGGGTGGGAATCAAACGTTGAGAAATAAAGGCTCGCACGTTCAGTGACAAATCCATCAGCAACTGGTTGCGCCGGTCTTCCGGGAAAAAGTTGATAATGCGGTCCAGCGCCTGGTTGGAATTATTGGCGTGCAGGGTGGAAATGGCCAAATGCCCGGTTTCGGCAAAGGCGATGCAATGCTCCATGGTTTCACGGTCGCGTACTTCGCCGATGAGAATCACGTCCGGTGCCTGACGCAGGGTGTTTTTCAGCGCATCTTCATAGCAGTCAGTATCCAGCCCCACTTCGCGCTGGTTAACGATGGACTTTTTGTGGTTATGGATAAACTCGATGGGATCTTCGATGGTGATAATATGTCCTGCGGTATTGGTATTGCGGGCATCAATCAGCGCCGCCAGCGAAGTGGATTTACCCGAGCCGGTGCCGCCGATGAACAGCACCAGACCACGTTTCTGCATAATGATTTTTTGCAAAATGGGCGGCAGACCCAATTCCTGCGCGCTGGGAATCCGGGTTTTGATGTGGCGAATCACCATTGCTGCCTGATTACGCTGTTTGAACACGTTGACCCGAAAACGGCCGATGCCGGGTAGCGAGTGGGCCAGGTTCATTTCCGGTTTCAATTCGAACTGGGCGACCTGATCCTCACTCATCAACTCATAGGCCAGTGTCTTGACGCGGCCAGCGGGCAGTGTGGTTTTTTCCAGGGGCTTGAGAATGCCATGAATTTTGGCGCTGACCGGTGCGCCAACTGTGAAATACAGATCAGAGGCTTCATACTTGACCATGAGTTTGAGGTAATCAGCTATTTCCATTGATGTCCTGCTCCGAAAGGCGTTGGTTCAGCGTAAAAAGCACATTGGATTGTTACTTTGGTATCGGTTGCACAAGATCATTCTTTAAACCTCTCTGCTATGTGGATTAAAGAATGGAAATTTAATAACTTATACAAGTGACGCTCTGATTTGGTCCGTCTTCGTTCGTTCTGATTGAACAAAAGTGCAGGAATAGTTGTTCTGTTTCGAGCTTTTGTGATTGAAGAACGGACGAAGACGGGCTGAAGCAGAGATGCCAATGGTATGAGTTATTTAATTTCTATTCCTGAGGTATTTACCGTGACAAAAAACCGCTGTGAATTACCCGGTCTTATTGCTGCACTGGAAACGTTGCCTGTGGTTTTGCGGGAAACCGTGCAAAACCAGTGGACTGATTTTGCGACTGCGATGACAGCGACAGAAATGTCCCCCCTGACCCGGGATGACGGACTGCTCATCGAGCTATGTCGTGTCTGGGCCTGTAGCGAATTTATCGCCCAACGCTGTGTACGCCAGCCGTCATTGTTACTGGATTTACTGAACAGCGGCGACCTGCACCGCCGTTACGCCGAAGGTGAAATGGGCCAACATGTACAAACGGCGTTACAGGATGCCGCTGATGTTGACTCTTTGGCCCGCCAGCTACGCCATGTGCGTCAACGCGAAATGGTACGCATCGCCTGGCGTGATATTGCCCAGGGTGATGAACAGGCTGATCTCAATGAAACCATGGGCGATGTCTCTACGCTGGCCGACACCTGCATCCAGGGTGCATTGGCCTGGCTGCAAAACGCGCTGATCACGGAATGGGGTGAGCCACAAAACCAACAGGGTGAAACGCAGCAACTGTTGGTGCTGGGCATGGGCAAACTGGGTGCAGGCGAGCTGAATTTTTCTTCCGATGTGGATTTGATTTTTGTTTATCCCGAGACTGGTAACACGACTGGAGGGACTTCCCGAAACGTCAGTAATGAGCAATTTTTTATCCGCCTTGGCCAACAACTGGTACGCGCACTGGATGAAAATACGGCGGACGGTTTTGTCTTTCGGGTGGATATGCGTCTGCGACCTTTTGGCCAGAGCGGCGCACTGGCGTGCAGTTTTGCCGCTCTGGAACATTATTATCAGGCCCATGGTCGGGATTGGGAGCGTTATGCGTTAATCAAGGCGCGCATTGTCGCGGGCGATGCCATGGCGGGTGAGCAACTGTTGACTATTCTGCGGCCCTTTGTGTTTCGGCGTTATCTGGATTATGGCGCCTTCGAGGCACTGCGTGAAATGAAAAAAATGGTCGCCGCCGAGGTGCGGCGCAAGGGCATGGCCAACCACATCAAACTGGGAGCAGGTGGTATCCGCGAAGTAGAATTCATCGGTCAGGCCTTTCAACTGGTGCGCGGCGGGCGTGAACCGGCTCTGCAACGACGCGATATTCAGGGAGTACTGATCTGCCTGAAGGAGCAAAAGCATTTACCGGCCTGTGTAGTAGAACAATTACTGGCTGCTTACGAATTCCTGCGCAATACCGAGCATCGTTTGCAAGAATATCAGGATCAGCAGACACATCAATTACCCAATGATGATGCGGGCCAGCAACGCCTGGCCTTTGCCATGGGCTTCGACCACCAGGACGAATTCCTGCCTGTGCTGCGCGGCCACATGACCCGGGTACACAACCATTTTGAACAGGTGTTTGAATCGCCACAAACACGTCATGCCGAGACAGATCACTCAGGCCTGAGTATGCTCTGGTCGGGCAACCTGGACGAAGACGAGGCCGTAACCCTGTTGCAACAGGCAGGTTACGATCAACCCGCCGCCAGCTGGTCGCGTTTACAGGCACTTAAACTGGCACGGGATTATCAGTCGTTATCACGCGTTGGTCGCACACGCATGGACCGGTTAATGCCGCTGTTGCTGGGTGCTGTGGTCGCGTTGGAACCCCGACCCGATTCGCCACACGTCGTGTTGCAGCGTTTATTGACCCTGGTGGAGGCCGTTGCCCGGCGCAGCGCCTACCTGGCCTTGCTGAGCGAGCATCCTGTAGCATTGTCGCAATTGGTGCGCTTGTGCGCAGCCAGCCCCTGGATTGCGCAACAACTGTCTCACCATCCACTGTTGCTGGATGAATTGCTTGATCCTCGCAGCCTCTATCAGCCGCCAGATCGTACCGAGCTGACGACCGACCTGCAACGTCGTCTCAAACAAATACCTGCCGAAGACCTGGAGCAAGCCATGGACAGCCTGCGGCAGTTCAAACAGGTGAGTATGTTGCGCATCGCGGCGGCAGACGTGATGGAAGCCGTGCCACTGATGCAGGTCAGCAACCAGTTAACCGCCATCGCCGAGCTGGTACTGGAAGCGACACTGGAGCTGGCATGGGAATATTTGCTGGCGCGTCACGGCCGACCGGCTTGTGTGTCTAACCGGAAAAAGGATGAAAAAGGATTTGCCATTGTTGCCTACGGCAAACTCGGTGGTATTGAGCTGGGTTATAGTTCGGATCTGGATCTGGTGTTTATACACCAGGCTGAAGGTCAAATGATGGTCACTGACGGTCCCAAACCGGTAGCTGACTGCGTGTTCTACGCCCGGCTGGGACAGCGCATTATTCACATCCTCACCGCGCATACTCCGGCAGGCATCCTTTACGATACCGACATGCGCCTGCGTCCCAGTGGTGCATCCGGTTTATTGGTGGCCAGTCTGACCAGCTTCAGCGAATATCAACGCAACAAGGCATGGACCTGGGAACATCAGGCACTGGTGCGGGCGCGGGTGGTTGCCGGTGACTTGCCACTGAAACAGGCCTTCAACAGTTTACGCCAGGAAATACTTGCTCTGCCACGGGATGTTACACAACTCAAAAAAGATATTGTTGACATGCGCGAACGCATGCGTGAATCACTGAATCATGCGCGCGGGGACGAATTTGATCTCAAACAGAGCAGTGGCGGTATCGCTGATATCGAATTTATGGTTCAATTCGGGGTTTTGAACTGGGCGCGTAATTATCCCGCGTTGAGCGAATTCACGGACAACGTACGCGTGCTGGATGCTTTTGCCGCGCAAGCACTGATGCCGTCTGCTGATGTGTATCAGCTGGCAAATATTTATCGGCGTTACCGGGCAGAGGTACACCGACTCGCCTTGCAGGAATTGCGGGCGGTGGTGACAGCCAGCCGGTTTATGACGGAACGTGAATGTGTACAGCGTATCTGGCGTGAACTGTTGAGTGATGTTGATTAAATGCGCGTTTTGAAACGAATGGAAATAAACAGGAGAAAGCAGTATGTCGATGGATGATCGCGATGGCGTCATCTGGATGGATGGTGAACTGGTGCCCTGGCGTGACGCCAAAGTGCATGTGCTTACCCACACCCTGCACTACGGCATGGGCGTGTTTGAAGGTGTACGTGCCTACAATACCGACAGTAAAGGTCCAGCCATTTTTCGTTTACAGGAGCATACCGACCGCCTGTTTCGCTCGGCGAAAATTTTGGGCATGGATGTGCCTTTTGATAAAGAAACGTTAAACGAGGCACAACGTGCTGCCGTGCGGGAAAACAAACTCGACAGCGGTTACCTGCGCCCCATGTGTTTTTACGGCTCCGAAGGCATGGGCCTGCGCGCCGACAATTTGCAGACCCACGTCATGGTTGCCGCATGGGAATGGGGCTCGTATTTGGGTGCCGAAGGCATGGAAAAAGGCATTCGTATCAAGACCTCGTCCTTCACCCGGCACCATGTGAATGTGACTATGTGCAAGGCCAAGTCTAACGGTAACTACATCAACTCAATCATGGCCTTGCAGGATGCTATGGCGGATGGTTATGACGAAGCCCTGCTGCTGGACGTGGATGGCTTTGTGGCTGAAGGCAGTGGCGAAAATTTTTTCATGGTGCGCAACGGGGTGATTTATACGCCGGAACTGACCTCGGCACTGGAAGGCATCACCCGTGAAACGATTTTGGTGTTGGCCGCCGAGCTGGGTTATGAAGTACGTGAAAAACGTATCACCCGTGATGAAGTCTATGTGGCAGACGAAGCCTTTTTCACCGGTACTGCCGCAGAAGTCACACCGATTCGTGAACTCGATCGCCGTGAAATTGGCAATGGGGGCCGTGGCCCGATAACGGAAAAGTTACAAACATTGTATTTTGACGTGGTACACGGTCGGCACCCGGATCATCAGGATTGGTTAACACCGGTGGCATAAATGATTATGTTCACCCACTCAGAAACGTGCACGTAATACCATCCCGGTTTGGCGCGTATTCGTTCATTCTGATCGAACAAAAGTGCAGGAATAGTCGTTCTGTTTCGAGCTTTTGTGGTTGAAGAACGGACGAAGACGGGGGGGATGCCAAACCGGGAAGTTATTGCCTGCACGTTCCTCATACCCCGGTAAACTTTGTCGAAAGGGAAGGAAATATGAATCAAACACGAAGTAACACCGAAATTCAGCCCAACGCGAAAAATCACTACGAAGTGAGCCACACGGACTTGCCGTTACACTGCCCCATGGATGGCATGAGTCTGTGGAATTCACATCCCAAAGTGTATTTGCCCATCGAAAAAACAGGCAAAGCCAGGTGCCCGTATTGTGGCGCAGACTATACGCTGAAAGACCAGGAGGCTGTTATTTCGTGAGCATAATTTTTGCTCTTCGTGACCACACTCATCACGGTTTCCTGTGACTGACAACATCGCAACCCGGGTAGCACCTTCCAAAATGGCACACGGTTTTGCCGCTGCCGTGGTGTTTTTGTTCCCCGTGTTAATTTTGGTACTGCGGCCCGCTGATGGCCTTGGTCTCGGCCTGCTGGCACTGGCCGGGTTCGCGGTCGCCTGGCAGCAACGCGGCAGTGGACAGGCGACTCGCGAAGAAAAACTGCTGTATTTTGCAGTAAGTTTCTTTTTTCTGGCTGCACTCCTGGTCACCCTGCTGGGCGGTATCGACGATGGTGGTATTAAAAAACTTGGCAAGTTTGCACGCCTGTTGTTAGTGATCCCGGTCTATGTATTTTTGCGTCGCGTCGGCGTGAGTCTCGCGGCAATCTGGTACGGCTTGCTTGCAGGTAGCGTTATCGCCGCCGGGGTCGCGATGTATCAGGTATGGGGGCCCGTGCATATCGAACGAGCAAGGGGCATCACCCATCCCATCATCTTTGGTGATCTGGCCCTGGCCATGGGTGTGATGACCCTTGCAGGTTTGGGCTGGTTCCGTGAGCGTGCTCGCTGGCAGGTGATTTTGCCTTTGCTCGCTATCTTGCTGGGTTTGTTGGCCAGCATTCTTTCACATTCCCGTGGCGGCTGGTTGGCAATTCCTTTTTTGGTTTTGATCTTCGTCTGGTACGCTCGCGCCCGCATTCCGGTATGGCAACGCTGGGTAGCAGTGACGATGTTGCTGATGACCGTGGCGCTGGCCTATGTTATTCCCGCCACTGGCGTACAGAAAACGGTGGCACGCACCACCACTAATCTCGGCGCCTATTTTCAAAG
This sequence comes from Gammaproteobacteria bacterium, assembly GCA_013151355.1. Classification (GTDB taxonomy): domain Bacteria; phylum Pseudomonadota; class Gammaproteobacteria; order SZUA-152; family SZUA-152; genus SZUA-152. Next base: position 7,745 of record JAADIL010000077.1, on the reverse strand, counting down.
CGATATCAATGACATTACACGCGCCAGCTCTGTGGGTTCTCGCCTGGAAATGTGGCAGGCATCGTGGCAGATTTATTTGCACAATCCGCTGATCGGTGTGGGTTGGGGGCATTACAGGGAAAATGCACAGGCGCTGGTGGATAAAGGACTGCGCAATCACTCCGCAGCTATGTGGGGACACCCCCATAACCAGTTTTTTGCCGCCATGGTGGGTGGAGGCAGTATAGCCTTCGTGGCTATTTTGTTACTGTTTCTGGTGCCAGCCAGATTACTTGTCGATGTTGTTCGACGTGGCAAGACGCCGGACACACAACGTCTCGCACTGGCCGGTTTGTTGTCGCTTACATGAGCTTCGGTTTTTCCGAAGCCATTCTGGAACGGGTGCGCCCGATCAGTTTCTTCGCGTTTTATCTGGCGGTGATTTTCGCGGCTATTCATACACAATCACGCATAGCGCGCAGCGAGCCCGTTAAACGTAAACAACGTCTATCGGTGACCATCATTGCCCAGGACGAGGCTGACCGCATCGAGCCCTGCCTGCAATCGGTCGCCAGCTGGGCCGATGAAATTATTGTACTGGACAGTGGTTCTTCTGATAACACGGTGGAAATCGCCCGTCGTTATACTGACAAGGTATTTGAAACCGACTGGCCCGGTTACGGCCCGCAAAAGCAGCGCGCTCTGGAAAAAGCTGATTGCGACTGGGTACTGTCCATCGATGCCGATGAACGTGTCTCCCCCGAATTACGTCATGATATTGATGCTGCATTAACGGACAATCCTGAATGTGTCGGTTACCGCACCCCCTGGGCGGTGATGGTCTACGGGCATCGCATGGATTTCGGTCGCAGCGCTCGCGCTCCGCGACGTTTGTTCAAACGTGAGGGCGCACGTTTTACCGATGCGCAGGTGCATGAACATGTGGTGCTGGCACCAGGTAAAAAAGGCACGCTCGAAGGTCGCCTGTATCATTATACCCATCGCAACTACGGACACGCTCTGCAAAAAAGTGCCAAATATGCCTGGCTGGGCGGGCAAAAACGTTTTGCAGCAGGCAAATGGGGGGGGGGGTTACCTGTTGCCGCACTGCGTTCGTTGTGGAATTTCATTTTGATTTATTTTTTGCGCCTGGGTTTTCTGGATGGGCCGGTGGGGTTTGTAGTGGCGGTGACCTATGCACAAGGGGCGTTTAATAAATATGGAGCATTGTGGGCGTTGCGGCGGGAAAAAAAGTTGGAGGGGTGGGGTAAGGAATGAAAATTAAAATGTGAATTAAGCGCTAAAAACACGCTACTTTTAAAAAATCACCGGGTATTTAACACGTCACTTCTCAGTACCACGACAACATAACCTCCCAATACACTGGAACGATTGTCCGCAGGTTTAACCCTCTGGATTCCAGTTAAAAACATGCCAAAATAACGGTGTTTTCAGTAAAAAGTACTGACAGGGTGATTTAGCCCTTAATTCACATTAAGTAACTTATAGTAAGGAACGTGCGTGAAATAATGCCCATCCTGGGCATTACCACCGCCAATATCCCAACTTTCTTCGTGTTGATATTCGTCGTCCCACATTGAGTGGTTTACGTTTCAGTTTGCCGTAATCGTTGGCCAAAAACACCTCCGTGGCATCCAGCACCCGTTCACTGGAACATCCGTCGCGGTAAGGGTGTAGCCAATCGGCATATTTACGCACGTTATCCATCAGTTCGGGCGGCCGGGTCAGCGCCATTTCGATGGCGCTTTCCAATTCATCAGCGTCTTGAATATTCAACAGATGTGGCCCCGGATTGCGATGGCGACAAGTGATCACAGGTTTGCCTTGCAATACAAATTCGAATACTACCGATGAAGTATCAGAGACCATTACATCTGCGGCTCTGAGCAAGGGAATGATGTTGTCGGTATCGATAAAACTGAGGTTTGGCCCTTCTAACGCTTTGTAGCTATCCACGATAGTTGAATCCATCTTGGGATGCAGGTTCACCAACCAGTGCCAACGGCCGTCGTTGGCCAGTTGCGCGATGGTGTCGCGCAGTCGTGGTGCAGCAGTGAGCCGGCGACTAAACGTCGAGGTGTAAAGTATGACGGGTTTTTCGATGTCCCCTCGTTTGCGCAGGCTGGTTTGTTCATCGTTTTGCTCTTCGTTACGCTCTTCGTTACGAAATAGCGGGTCCACCTTGGGCCAACCGGTTTCCACAGCCCGGAAATAATCATGTTGCTGCGCCAGTTGCTGAAATTTGGGTGTGGTACTGGGCCCCTGTGTACAGTACAGATCAAAGTCGCCACGAATACGAAAGTGGCCTGTATGCTCGTCGCGTTTTTCGGCATTGAAACCATGAAACAATTGCACTTTGGCGCCAGGAAAAAAATATGGCACCCAGTTGCTGGCAACGAATACTGCGTCAGGCTGATAGTTCATCACATCTTCGGCGGTCTTCAATTGTTGTTCATCGTTGTGCAGATACTCGTCACTCACACCGTGGACAAACCAGGCCACTTCGTCACCACGCGCACGAATGGCCGCCTGCACCGGTCGAACAATGGAGTAACCATAGAGTTTGCTGACAAAAACCAGATAGCGCATCACGCATCATCTTTTTTGAGTTGCGGAAAAAGTTTGATGATTTCGTCGGCGGCACGTCTGCCAGCGAGGCCATCCAGCTGATCAAACATGATGCGATTGGCTGCGGCACGCTGTGCCTGTCTGGCATCGGGTTCAGCAAGGCATTGTTTAATGGCATCATCAAGTTCATTAACATGCCCAATTTGCAGACTGAAGTCGCGAATCATTTTATGCACATGGGGCACGGTACGTTTTCCTTCCGGCATTCTGAAAGTGATCATGGGTTTATCCAGCGCGCAGCACTCGGCAAGAATAGAGCTGGCATCGCCAATACAAACGTCGGCAATCATGATGTGGGGAATGATGTCATGGTTCCCCAGGTAATTCACTCCGGGTGTATTGCGTATGTTGTTGATGTGTTCGGTGGCAGTCCAGGGGTGCACGGTAACCAGCACATTATAGCGTTGTGCCAGTGGCGCGAGTTTATGGGCCCATTGACTGACAGCGGAGAGCCCGGAATTATCCCAGGTAGCGGTGAACAATAGTATTTTTTTGTTGGGGTCGAGTTTGAGTTTTTGACGAATGCGGGTTAATACACTTGCATCAATACTGCCATCAAAGGCTGAATCCAGCTTGGGGTAACCGATGGCAACACCGCAATAAATACCAGCGTCCTCTGCCTGTTTAACCTCGGTGCTGCTGGTCATGAAAAAACGATCCAGCAGATTGTAACTGTCCGCATTGGCAAAAGGCTTGAAATGATACGCGCCATGACGCAAGCCTATTTTTTTAATGCCTGTTGCCGGAAAACGATAGGCTGCCTGTCGACACATGATCACACCCTTGGGGAAACCGGGCAAACGTGTGGCACTCACTCCCATGGCCGCTAATTCTTGTTGGGCTTTACGGTTTTTGGCGACCACCGGCAGTGGTTTCAGGTATTGCTGGACGGGAGAAAAAATTTGGTAGTCCAGAGTATTGGCGCAATACAATACCACGTCTTCGGTTTTACCCAGCCGGCGTATGATGTGCCAGACCAGCGTATAGGGAAGCTTGAACAGGTAGTAGGCGGGAACCATGGTACTTAACGGGTTCGCACATTGCCGTCAGGTTACGGCGGCGGGCTCGGTGACAATCTTGACCGGGAGGTCATTTTCTCGCAGAACGGCGGTGGCCTTATGAAAGGCTGCTTCATCATCCACGTCCAGCCAGAAACGACCTTCGATGTCATGCACATGGGCCAGGCCTTTTTCGGCTAATTGGTATACACCACCAGAGAGAGAATCGTCGCCCTGCTCCATACTGCTTTGCAGTGCGTCAAACAAGCCGGGGGTGCAGAGAAAAATACCTGTATCAAAAGCATCGTATTCGCGAAGCTGCTTGCCAATGTGACGGACGTGACCATGCTCGCTGTGTACCCTGGTAACGTCGTCCAGATCAATAAGCGGATTGTCCAGGTTGCGATCCACGCCCAGTAGCAAGCCGCCTTCCGGGGGACGACTGTGATTCATGGTACGAATGATTTCCGGGTCAAACAGGTGATCAGACATCAACAGAAAAAAGGGCTTGTTCAGTCGCACGTGCGCACTGTACACGGACAGACCGTTGGCGCGTTTCCATTCATCGTTTTGCACAAACTCGATATCTACACCGACGGTAACAGCAACTTTGTGCAGGAAAGTTTGCAGGCATTCGCCGTGGTGGCCGGTCACAATCACAAAGTGCGTCAGCCCGGCGTCACTGGCAGTCATAATCACGCGCTCGATCAGCGCATAGCCTCCCACCTCCAGTAACGGTTTGGAATCGCTGCGGTGAGCCATGCGCGTGCCCATGCCTGCCGCGATAATCAGACAGGTGCCGGTACAGGAAGTCATATTGTGGTTTATGTCCGAAAATCAGGTATCACGTTCGCCAGCGACGAATGCCTTGACCATTTGGTAAGCCTCGTCATCGGTGTATTGCACTGGCGGGTGTTTCATCAGGTAGGCAGAAGGCGAATGCAGGATGCCACCCTGGCCACGATCCAGTGCCAACTTGCAACAACGAATGGCATCAATCGCGACCCCGGCAGAGTTGGGTGAATCCTCCACCGACAGGCGGATTTCCATGTTCATGGGCACGTCGCCGAACAGCCGACCTTCCATGCGCAGGAAACACACCTTGTTGTCTTTCAGCCAGGGAATATAGTCACTGGGGCCGACATGGATATCATCATCGTCCAGCCGTTCGCTCATTACCGAGTGCACGGCCTCGGTTTTGGAAGTCTTTTTAGAGGCCAGCCGGGAACGGTTAAGCATGTTCAAAAAGTCGGTATTACCGCCGGTGTTAATCTGGTACATGTGATCGATGGTCACACCGCGTTTCTCAAACAAATCGGTCAGGGTACGATGGGTGATAGTAGCACCCAGCTGAGCCTTGATGTCATCACCGATAATGGGAATGTTTTTTTCTTCGAAACGTCTGGACCAGGCAGGGTCACTGACAATGAATACCGGCACATTGTTCACCAGCGCGATGCCAGCCTGCAACGCACACTCGGCGTAAAAACGTGCAGCTTCTTCAGAGCCTACCGGCAGATAACTCATGAGCACTTCGGCACCGGACTGCCTGAGCATACCAACGACATCCTGCTGGCTGGGTTCGGATGCATCAGAGAGTACAAAAGTATTGGCCTCGGGGTGTTCATTCATGTGATCGGCGACGCCATCCAGCACGCAGCCCATTTGCACAATGGTACCGGTGGTGGGGATATTTTCACAAAAGACAGTGGTGCAGTTGGGTAATGCAAAAACAGCTTCGGCAACATCTTTACCAACTTTGCGGGCGTCGATGTCGAAGGCCGTAACGATTTCTACATCCGAAGGTGTGTAGCCGCCGATGTCCCAGTACATAAGGCCGGAGGCATCTGCCTCGTTTTTGTCGCGATAATATTCAATTCCCTGCACGAGTGAGCTGGCACAGTTGCCGATGCCGACGATGGCCACTTTGATCTTGTTCATTCACTGCTCCAGCAGACGTATTTTGACGAGGGCGGGCGAAAAAGGGGCCATTATCGCTGTATCACCGCATGGGTGCAATCAACTTCATCCCCTTTTGAGCGTTGTCTCCGGGCTGTCAAAACGAGCAATGAGCTATGTCGGGTCGTCTGGTGATCAGGCCTCCATTTTTACTCTCCCGAAGGTAGACAAATGGTAGTGACAAGCACAGTGGATACGAGTCTGAATTGCTGTAAAACGGCCCGTAGACTTCAGTCTGTACTTGCTGAGTTAATATGCTGATACCAGGCCTGAAACATCAGTACCGTCCAGAGTCTTGAATAACTTTTTTTGTGGTTTTTTTGGCAATCCAGCCATAATTGTCGCACCGGTTTTGTGTTAAATATGCCGTCTCTGTCCAGACGTTCTTCAGACAACAAGTCTTCCGCCCAATCCCTGAGAGGCCCGTTGATCCAGGATCGTACGGGCGATCCAAATCCCTGTTTTGGTCTGTCCGTCAACATTGTTGGCACATACCTCTTGAGCACCTTGCGCAGCACATGTTTGCCTTTGCCGCCTCTGAACCTGAGATCAACAGGAAGACTCCAGGCAAATTCCACAATTCGATAATCAAGAACAGGGTTTCGCACTTCCAGACTGACGGCCATACTGGCACGATCCACTTTTACCAGCACATCGTCTGTCAGGAAACTGGTGAAATCCATCAGCATCATTTCAGCCTCAGAACAGGACAGGCCGAGTGATTTGATTCGTGCAATATTTTCAAGTACAGGATTATGACTGTTTTTTACCAGATGGTCCGGATTGATAAATTTGCATATCCGGCTTTGGTAAAGATCCAGAATATGGTTTGCGCGTATAGTCGCAACATGCTTGAGCGACCTGCTTTCCAACTGTGCCAAATGGCTTGCCGCAGCAATAAAATTACCCAGTGGTCTCCGGATAAAACCCGGCAGGCTCCGATTCAGACCCCATAATTTTCTGTTACTCAGATAGCGTTTATATCCATAAAATAATTCATCACCACCGTCCCCGGTCAATGCCACAGTAACCTTGCTCCTGGCCAGCCGGGAAACAATACAAGTAGGAACCTGTGAAGAATCGCCAAACGGCTCGTCAAAGATCTGCGGGATCTGCGGCAAAATATTCAGTGCATCAGTACCGCTGACGTATAATTCTGTATGATTAGTGCCCAGATGTGTTGCAATTTTTTTGGCGGCTGCCGTCTCGGATTTATTACAACCGGAAAAGCCGATCGAAAAACTATTTACCGGGTTTTTGCTTTGGGCCTGAGCAATGGCCGTCACCGTGGATGAATCAATTCCGCCGGACAACAACACACCCACCGGCACATCCGAGATCATGCGCATCCTGACAGAATCACACAACAAGTCGTCCAGCATTTGAATGGCATCGCCTTCAGTACCGATAAACGGAACCGCCATACATGATTTTGCCACAGCATAAGGTGACCAGTATTCAATAATTTTTTGATGTATTGCTGAATGTTTAACAAGGTCATCATGTGTCACTGACACCATGCAACCCTGCGGTAATTTATAGATATTTTTATAGATTGAATAAGGTGCAGGAACATAGTTGTACTGTAAATACAGAGACAAGGCATCCGGATCAATCATATTATTGAACAACGGGTGCCTGGTCAGCGCCTTAAGCTCGGAGGCAAAAACAAACTGACTGCCAACCCGGCCGTAATAGAGTGGTTTTTTGCCGATACGGTCTCTTGCCAAAGTCAGCATCTGTTTCTTTTTATCCCAAAGAGCAAAGGCAAACATGCCATTAAAACGTTGTAGTGATTTTTCAATGCCCCAATATGAAATGGCAGCCAGTAAAACTTCGGTATCCGAATGCCCGGAAAACGTCGCACCAAGACCTTCAAGCTGTAGTTGCAGATCAGGAAAATTATAGATTTCACCATTGAACGTCACGACATATCGATCACATGCTGAATGCATTGGCTGATGACCACATGCCGACAAATCCTGAATGGACAATCTTCGATGGGCCAATGCCACACCAGTTTCATCAACCCAGACACCATCATCATCAGGGCCACGATGAATGAGAGCACGGGCCATTGAATAAACAACGTCTTTTAATGAAGCCGCTGTTTCATCACCCGGACATCGTGACAGAATGCCTGCTAATCCGCACATATTA
>JAADIL010000045.1 GCA_013151355.1 Gammaproteobacteria bacterium | reverse complement strand
CAGGATATCGATCTGGACGGTGTATTTATCGCCATTGGTCACAAACCCAATACCAGCCTGTTTGAAGGCCAGCTGGAAATGGAACACGGTTACCTGAAAGTGCAAAGCGGCACACAGGGCAATGCCACGGCGTGCAGTATTGAAGGGGTTTATGCTGCGGGCGATGTAGCCGACCACATTTATCGTCAGGCCATTACCTCGGCTGGCACTGGCTGCATGGCGGCGCTGGATGCGGAACGTTTCCTGGACAGTCAGGATGGATAAGAAACGTGCACGAAATAACCTCCCGTCTTCGCCCGTTCTTCAATCACAAAAGCTCGAAACAGAACAACTATTCCTGCACTTTTGTTCAATCAGAACGAACGAAAGCGCACTAAATCCGGGTGCCAAACAGGGAAGTTATTTCGTGCGCGTTCCTGAGCAGTTACCGAACATTTAAAAAATCAGGCTGAGTAGTTGCACCTTGTGTACAGTACAGCCATGCACAGCACTGTTATCGGTAGTCTGAACGAAGTTTCAAGTCACGAATGGAATTCGCTGCATGGAACGCAGGTGCCTTTTTTGCGCCATGAGTTTCTCGGCGCCCTGGAAAAACATCATTGCGTCGGCAAGGCAACAGGCTGGATTCCGCAGCACATTTTGCTTTACGAAGATAAAACACTGCTCGGTGCAATACCGCAATATTTAAAAACCAACGCCTATGGCGAACTGGTTTTTGACTGGGCCTGGGCCGAAGCTTACCAACGCAGCGGACTGGATTATTATCCCAAGCTGGTCCTCGCCATTCCCTACACACCTGCCAGCGGACCTCGACTGTTAATTGCACCACATGCAGATCGCAACACAATTTCTGCGCAACTGATTCAATGCGCGTTGAAACACGCCAGGTACTACAAAGTATCCTCCTTGCACTGTCTGTTTCCACATCAGGATGATTTACAACAACTAACCCAACAGGGATTGCTGCCACGGCTGGGCTGCCAGTTTCACTGGCATAATCTCCCCGGCACTGAAAACTATCGCGATTTTGATGATTACCTTGACCGTTTCACATCCAGCAAACGCAAAAAAATTCGCCGCGAGCGTCGAACGATAACAGAGGCTGGCATTACCCTGCGGCGCTTGCATGGCAACGAACTCAGCGATGAGCAATGGCAAACCGTACACCGGCATTATTGCTCCACCTTTGACCGGCTCAGCGGTTACGCCACCCTGAGCCTGAATTTTTTTCGTGAAATCAGCCATACATTACCGCAACAACTTATCGTTATACTCGCCGAACATCGTGGTAACACAGTGGCCAGTGCCATTTGCTTTCGCGATGACACCACGCTTTATGGTCGCCACTGGGGCTGCGATGCACACTTTCAAAATCTGCATTTTGAGGCCTGTTATTATCAGGGGCTGGAATATTGCATTGAGCATCGCCTGCAATGTTTTGATCCCGGCGCTCAGGGCGAACACAAAATCAGCCGTGGTTTTTTACCCACCGCCACCTGGTCATCCCACTGGATTGCCGAACCCCGGTTTCGTGCAGCCATTGCAGATTTTTTGCAGCGGGAAACCCAAAGCATGCAACACTACATCGACGATTTGCACAAACATTCACCCTTCAAATAACACTTTGAGCTACACTCTGCCTCGTATAAAATATCCAGGAGCCTGTCGGGCTTAGGGAATCATAGCGAGGGAAAGTCATTTTGAGTCCATTATTTTGATCGTTTGAGGCGAATATTGGACATATTCAACGAAAAGAATCAAAAAAATGGGCCAAAATAAATTTTCCGAGGTAGATTCATCCTGAGTCCGACAGGCTCCTGGCCAGCGGAAAAACAAGGAGCAATCATGCGCGGCCTGGCCCCCTACTGGATCGACTCCCGAAGCAACAATTTCGACTTTCCGGATGTTGGCCTTGCACTGGATGAGCCCGATGGCCTGCTCGCCATCGGTGGCGACCTCAAACCCCAACGATTGCTTGCGGCCTATCGTCTGGGTATTTTTCCCTGGTACAACGAGGGGCAACCCATTTTATGGTGGGCACCCAACCCGCGCGCTGTCCTGTTTCCACAACAGCTCAAGATTTCCCGCAGCCTGCGCAAAACGCTGCGCAAACAATCCTTCACTGTGACCCTCAATCAGGCCTTTACCGATGTCATCGAGGCCTGTAGCCACCCACGAGATTATGAGACACAACCAGGCACCTGGATTACCCGTGAAATGAAACAGGCCTACCAACAGTTACACGAACAAGGATATGCGCATTCTGTGGAATGCTGGCACAACGAACAATTGGTGGGTGGCCTGTACGGCGTCGCCATTGGCCGGGTATTTTTTGGTGAATCCATGTTCACACGACACAGCGATGCCTCCAAGGTGGCCTTTGTTACGCTGGTTCAACAACTGGCGCATTGGGAATTTGGTATTATCGATTGCCAGGTTCACTCCCGGCATCTTGAAAGCCTGGGGGCAAAAACCATCCAGCGTGAACAATTTACCGGTCTGCTCAACACATTTTGTGAACAACCAGGGCCAGTATGGCAGTTCGAGCCAACCAGCAATGCTTGAACATGAGCGCTGATAAACCTGCCCATGCGGTTCCTTTATCACCCCCTTGCCACCCTCTGGCCAATCTGACCTTTTTCGCGAGCACTACACATGACTGCGCCTATCTCGACGGGCAATCGGCCGTCACCGTATTCGCCAACCCGGAGGCCCCCATGAACATGAGCACTTACAGCGCACTGGCAGAAATCGGCTTTCGTCGCAGCGGCAGTCATGTTTACACTCCGCATTGCCCCGCCTGCCAGGCCTGTGTGCCCACACGTTTGCCAGTGGCATCATTTAAGCCCAACCGCAATCAGCGCCGTACCCTGAACAGGGCAGCAGACTTTTCCATCAACATCGAAGAAGCTGTTTTTAACAATGAGGCCTTCGCGCTGTACCAAAAATACATCAGTCACCGCCACGCCGGTGGTAGCATGGACGACTCCGATCCGGAAAAATATCTGGAATTCCTCAGCTGTGACTGGTCACACACCGAATTTGTACAATTCCGCTGGCAAGGTCAACTCATCGCCGTAGCCGTGCAGGATGTGCTCACGCGCGGCCTGTCCTCGGTGTACACTTTTTTTGATCCGGATTTTTCTGCTATCAGCCCCGGACGATATGCCCTGCTGTGGCAAATAGCTGAAGCCCGACGCCGCAAGTTACCCTGGTTATTTCTCGGCTACTGGATCGGCGATTGCCAAAAAATGTTGTACAAACAGGAATATCGGCCCATCGAACTATTCCGGAAAGGGGGCTGGCAACGTTACGACAGAGCACAACCTTTGCCTCTCCTGTAAGCCCCGTTTCCTCTCCTCAAATCCTCAACACAAATAAACTATTCAGCGATAACTATGCTGGACGATAACCCCAAACAAGAGCAGCCGCTGTGTGAAAACATCTTTTTTACTCGCACAAAGGCCAATAAAACCGGGGCTGGCCGTAGCGGTTCCTTAAACAAAAAGGGGCACATCATGTTGAGTTTTATCTACAACGTCAGCCAGCAATTTGAAAAAGAACACGGGTACAGTCCAAACACCCTGTATATGAATTACGCCCACCTTGAGTGCCTGAAACAACAACTGGATAATCCCAATGATTTCGAAGCCGTCACCTCCCTGTTGGGCATGGAGCTGGTGATTTCACAAGACTCTGTTCACCCGTCGGTCGCCTGGTTCTCCGAGCCATGGAAGCAGGCCGTTAACTCCTGACTCGCGAAGACGGGGATAAAAACAGCGGATTTCTCCCCGTATTCATGCTGAATACAAAACAGAGATCATCATCTCTGTTTTTTTATGCCCGTTTTACATCTTTTATTTTTGAATCCTGGCCCGTTTTAAGGCATTATGCCGCGTGGATTTGGCGTGCCCCGGCATCAGCCCTCCATCCATCGATTCGATCCGCAAGTTCATCAAGAGTATTTCAACAGAAATGGCAAAAGAAGAAAGCATTGAAATGGAAGGCACGGTAACGGAGACCTTACCCAACACCATGTTCCGCGTGGAGTTAGAGAATGGTCACGTCGTCACCGCGCACATCTCCGGAAAAATGCGCAAGCATTACATCCGCATCCTCACCGGCGACAAAGTCACGGTGCAACTGACCCCCTACGATTTATCCAAGGGCCGCATTACCTTCCGCGCCCGTTAAACCACCGCACCGACAGTCGCAGTGGCTCGGGTTCGGGCAGAAACCTGTTCTACAACACCTCTTCGGCGACAGGCTTGTCTTCGTTGATGGTAAAGGTCAGGCCTTTATCGTCGGTGGAGACTTTCACCAGCCCACCATTGGCCAGACGGCCAAATAACAGCTCTTCGGCCAACGGTTTTTTGATGCGTTCCTGAATGACCCGCGCCATGGGCCGGGCACCCATTTTCTCATCGTAACCATTTTCAGCCAACCAGATACGCGCGGCAGAATCCACCACCAGCTCCACTTTTTTCTCTTCCAGCCGGGTTTCCAGCTCGAACAAAAACTTGTCTACCACGTGTGAAATGGTCACATGATCCAGCGGTTTGAAGGGAATGACCGCATCCAGCCGGTTGCGGAACTCCGGTGTAAATGTGCGTTTGATGGCTTCCAGGCTATCCGTGGAATGATCCTGCTGGGTGAAACCAATGCCCGGACGACTCATCGCATCAGCACCAGCATTAGTGGTCATAATCAGAATCACGTTGCGGAAATCTGCCTTGCGACCGTTGGTATCGGTCAACGAACCGTGATCCATCACCTGCAACAACAGGTTGAACACATCAGGATGTGCCTTTTCGATTTCGTCCAGCAACACCACCGAATGGGGATGTTTGTTAATTTCTTCCGTCAGCAGACCACCCTGGTCAAACCCCACATAACCGGGAGGCGCACCAATGAGCCGTGACACGGTGTGTCGCTCCATGTATTCAGACATGTCAAAACGAAGCAATTCGATGCCCATGATCTTCGCCAACTGGCGAGTGACTTCCGTTTTACCCACACCGGTAGGCCCGGAAAACAGGAAACTGCCGATGGGTTTGTCTTCAGTACCCAGACCCGCACGCGACATTTTAATCGCCGCTGCAAGTGTGTCCACCGCATCATTCTGCCCGTAAACCACCAGCTTGAGATCACGATCCAGATTACGCAGGCCTTCCCTGTCTGAGCTGGAAACCTGCTTGGGCGGAATGCGTGCCATTTTCGCGACCACCGCTTCAATATCTTTCACACCCACGGTTTTTTTGCGTCTGGATGGCGGATTCAAACGCTGAATAGCACCGGCTTCATCAATAACATCAATGGCTTTGTCGGGCAGATGACGTTCATTGATGTAACGTGTCGCCAACTCGGAGGCCGTGCGTAACGCCTGATGCGTAAAACGCACCTCGTGATGCTCCTCAAACCGGGACTTGAGTCCTTCGAGAATCTGTACGGTTTCTTCCATGGAAGGCTCCGGCAAATCGATTTTCTGGAAACGCCGCGCCAGAGCACGATCTTTTTCAAAGATGCCGCGATATTCCTGATAGGTCGTGGAACCAATGCATTTCAACTCACCCGAAGCCAATACCGGCTTGATCAGGTTTGAGGCATCCATGGCACCACCGGAAGCGGCACCAGCGCCAATAATGGTGTGAACTTCGTCAATGAAAAGAATTGCGCCCTCTTCTTTTTTCAATTGTGCCAGCACCGATTTCAGACGCTTTTCAAAATCACCCCGGTATTTGGTGCCCGCCAGCAGCGCCCCCAGGTCCAGTGAATAAATAACACCGTTGGCCAGTATTTCGGGCACTTCGCCATCAACAATCTGTTTGGCCAAACCTTCCGCCAAAGCCGTTTTACCCACACCCGCCTCACCCACAAACAGCGGATTGTTTTTGCGGCGGCGACACAGAACTTGCAGCGTGCGTTGAATTTCATCCTTGCGGCCAATCAGTGGATCAATCTTGCCTTGCATGGCTAACTGATTCAGGTTAGTCGCATAACTTTCCAGCGGGCTTCTGGCCGGTGTTTCACCATCATGCTCATCATCGGGGCCAGAAAGAGATTCCGTATCACCTTCGTCTATTTTGGAAATGCCATGAGCGATGTAATTCACCACGTCGAGTCGCGCGACATTTTGCTTGCTGAGAAAATAAACGGCCTGGGATTCCTGCTCGCTATAAATGGCCACCAGCACATTGGCACCGGTAACTTCTTTGCTGCCGGAGGATTGCACCTGAAAAACCGCGCGTTGCAGTACGCGCTGAAAACCCAGCGTCGGCTGAATTTCGCGCTCATCACCTTCTGGCAACAGCGGCGTGGTCTCGTGTAAAAATTCAGTGAGGTCGCGTTTTAACTCGTCAATATCAGCACCACAGGCTTGCAACGCGCTGTTGCTGGTGGGATTGTCAATCAAGGCAAGCAGCAGGTGTTCGACGGTCATAAATTCATGACGCAAATCACGCGCTTCTTTAAAAGCGAGATTGAGGGTTACTTCCAGTTCGTGGCTTAACATAAGCTACCTCAAATTTACGGGTGGGAAAAATACAGCCCTACCTCTTTCTTCGGTCTGAATCAGCCTCACTTTAGGCCCATTTTAACCGGCTTGTTCCATATCGCATAAAAGGGGGTGGTTATTACTGCGCGCATACTCGTTAACCTGCGCTACCCTGGTTTCGGCGATCTCCCGTACGAAAACACCGCACAGCCCTTTACCATTGGTATGCACCTGCAACATGATGCGTGTTGCCTGGGCGCGGTCTTTGGAAAAAAAACGCTCCAGAACAAGTACCACAAATTCCATCGGCGTAAAATCGTCGTTCATCAACACCACCTGGTACATGGGAGGCTTTTTCAGCTTCGGACGTGACTCCTGTACCGCCAGACCATCGTCACGATGTATTTCCTTGTTTCCCATAGACTCAATTCCAGTTCAGGCAAAAAACAACTTCTCTTCCAGAGTGAGGGCAAAAACACCTTAAAACAAGCCCTCACCGCTCATTCGATAACCGGACTTGCTACATGTTCTCCACCACTGCATCCGCAAAACCGGAACAGCTCACCAGCGTTGCATCACTCATCAGGCGTTCCAGATCATAGGTTACGGTCCTGGCCTGAATTGCACCGGACACACCTTTGACAATCAGGTCAGCCGCCTCAAACCACCCCATGTGACGTAACATCATTTCCGCAGAAAGAATCAGTGAACCCGGGTTTACCTGATTTTTGCCCGCATACCTGGGTGCGGTGCCATGGGTGGCTTCGAATACTGCCACGGTATCGGAAAGATTGGCACCCGGGGCAATACCGATACCGCCCACTTGAGCCGCCAGGGCATCAGACACGTAGTCACCATTGAGGTTCAGCGTGGCGATCACATCGTATTCCGCCGGGCGCAGCAGAATCTGCTGTAAAAAGGCGTCGGCAATCACATCCTTAACCACAATTTCCTTACCCGTATCAGGGTTCCTGAAACTGCACCATGGCCCACCGTCGATCTCTACCGCACCGAACTCGGACCTGGCCAGTTCATAACCCCATTCCTTGAAGGCACCCTCGGTGAACTTCATGATGTTGCCCTTATGCACCAGGGTTAACGAAGCCCGGTCGTTGTCGATGGTGTACTGAATCGCCTTGCGCACCAGGCGCTGAGTACCATCGCGGGACACGGGTTTGATACCAATGCCGGAACATTCGGGAAAACGAATTTTGGTGACTCCCATCTCGTTTTGCAGAAAGTCGATGAGTTTCTTCACCTCCGGTGTGCCCTCGGCGTATTCAATACCCGCATAAATATCCTCGGAATTTTCGCGAAAAATCACCATATC
Source organism: Gammaproteobacteria bacterium (assembly GCA_013151355.1). GTDB lineage: Bacteria > Pseudomonadota > Gammaproteobacteria > SZUA-152 > SZUA-152 > SZUA-152. The sequence continues at coordinate 4,365 of JAADIL010000045.1, read as the reverse complement.
GGTCAGCTCCGGCTGTTTCAGCGGACTGGGAGTACCGTCATAGTAGCGCACCGGACGCAGACACACGTACAGGTCCAGTTGCTGGCGTAACGCCACGTTTAGCGAACGAATGCCGCCACCCACCGGTGTGGTCAACGGCCCCTTGATGGAGACCACATAGTCCTTCACCACCTGCAAGGTTTCCTCCGGTAGCCACACATCACCTCCGTAAAGATTATTGGCCTTTTCGCCGGCAAACACTTCCATCCACGCAATGGACTTATCACCACCGTAAGCTTTGGCCACTGCCGCATCCACCACCGTTTTCATTGCCGGCGTCACATCCACGCCAATACCGTCTCCCTCAATGAAAGGCACTACCGGCCGGTTGGGCACATTCAGGCTGTTATCAGCATTAACAGTAATCTTCTCGCCAGCAGGAACAGTGATTTTATCGAAACTCATGAAAACTCCAGTGTGTAATGGTTGATATCAATGTGTGGACAGGCTCAAAGCAGGCCCGGTGCGCTGTCAGAAAGCGCTAAAAAACGAAGGTAATATTAGCATATTGTGAATTGACGGCGAATGCCCCAAACATTGTGCCAGGAGGCTGGCGCGGACTATCCACCTTCCGCCAAACCCAAACTCACCAGACTACCCGAGCGTTTGAGCGTGATTCGGCCATCTGTGCCGGGCCGCCCGAGGGAACGCAGGGCACTGTCGAGATCCGGCGCATTGCGCGCAGCAAGGCTGCCGCTAAATTCATATTGGCCTTCGAGGTTCAGGGTCAGCAGCCCGTCCAGAGACAACGGGCCACCACCATCGCTGAGCACACCCTTCACAACATCATCACCGGTTTCAAGCGTAATGGCCTGATCACCCAGTGAAATGGGCTTGAGCAGGCTGATACCCGCACTATTCCAGACGATTCGACCTTCTGCCGAACGCAGGCTTTGCCCATCCCACAGCACATCATGCAGGTTCAGACTCACCGAGCCGGTGGGCCGCAAGGCATCCACCCTGGCGATGCGGGCGATCATCCCGGCTGGCAGGCGTGCTTCCAGTGTTGAAAAAGCCACACTGCCATCCAGTCCCAGCGCCGTGCTGCCCTGTCCGTAGCCACCCTGTCCCTGACCTTCTTTTTCATTTCCGGGGGGTAACTGAAAACGCCAACTCAGACCCACCTGGCCCAATAACAGAGACCAGGGTCGCAACGACCATTCCACTTTTTCCAGTGGCTGACCCTGAATCATCGCCATGGCGGCTTTCCCGGACCAGACGCTGCCGCTGATACCGGAGAGAGCGATGTCACTGGAGGCATTTTCGCTGGCCTGCCAGTGTGAATAGGCACGCTCGGCAGGAAAGCTGAGCATCAGCGCCACGAGGTAAGCCAGCAAGCCAAATGCCAGCAGCGGAAAATATTGAAAACGGGGGATAAATTTCATAACCGGAACATCGTACTCAACGTCAAATTATCGGATGGGAGTCAGGTGCCATAAAACAGCTTCAGGCACCTGCTGCAAAAACCAGACGCGCATCCACACGCCCGGAGGTTTCCAGCGCCTGAAACACGCTGCTCACCACACGTACGCCATGGCGGGTTTCCAGTGCTGCAAGCCAGCGCACCAGGTCATCAAAATTTGCCGCTTCCAGCCACACACCCACTTTTTCGTCACCATCGGGCTGCACACGTTTGAGCGCCGGACCCAGACGACCGGATTTGGCGGTACGATCCACCAGACTCAATAACGATTGACCACCGGCGGGTTTGGCTTGCTGACCACTGCGACCACGTAATTGTTTGACCTCCTGCGCTGCGCTGCGCATCCAGGCCAGCAGAGCGGCCTGTTCGGTGGTGCTGACCCGCAACGTTTCCACTTTGTCTGTCAGCGGCTCCCAGATGCCTACATACAAAAATATAACCAGCAGTAACCCGCCACCAACAATCAGTAAACGACGTTCATTGGCTTCGAGGCCATTAAACCAGGCTTTCATTGTCCATCTCCGGTCGCTTGCAGCGACAGACGGCTTTCCACTTTACCATCGCGCGATGAAGCAGAAACAATTTCGACCTTGAGTCTGGCCTCACCGCTCAAGCGCTGTTTGAGTTTATCCAGGCTTTGCAGGTCCGGCATATTCACGTCCACATCCAGTTTGTTGCCTTTAAAGCGCAGGGTGCGCAATGATGCCCCCGGGGTATCTTTCAGTACCTTGCCGGTTTTCGCCAGCAGTATCAGCAAACCATCATTTTGACCGCCGCCACCACGCAATTTTTCCAGGCCACGCTGCATTTGTACTTTGGGATTCACGATATTACGTGATTCCGGAAAAGCTGTGCGATATACCGTTTCGACCTGTTCTTTCAGCTCACTGCTCTGCGTCGACAAACGACTGTATTCCATCACAAACACACCCACCTGAAACAATAACCACAGTCCGCCAAGCATCAGTGCCGGACGCCACGGGCGCAGCAATTTTTCCAGCTGTTGCTTGCGACTGTAATCACCCTGCAACAAATTTATGGCGCGTTGTTCATCAAAACCCTGCGTCAGCATCACGCTGCGTGCTTCATTTTTTGTGTCTAACGATAAATCGATATTCTTCCCGGCACATAATGCAGACAACGCACGATAGTCATCAGAGTCGGCAAAGGCATCGTCGCAAACCGTTAACTGCAAGCTCACCGGTGGTGTGTCACCGGCATCGTCGATACAGGCCTGCAACACAGGCAACAGACTGTCGGTTTCAAAAGCCAGTCCGGTTTGTGCGCCCGTGCGCAGCAGACCGGCCTGTCCGTCGAGGAGCATGGACCAACGACTTTGTCCCGGCTCGTCTTCTGTCTCCCACTGAAGACCAAACATTTCAGGTGTCATCACGTCAGCTTGCAGACCAACCGTTTTGAGCTGCTCCAGCCAGGCATCCAGCCGCTGACGCGACACCACAGCATTGGCCACCCGACCCTGCGTATCACGCTGGCCAACGGCCACATGCAGGTCGTCCACATCACTGGCCAGTTGCTCTTCCAGAGCAAAGGGCACAGCCCTGGCCAGGCGCTGCGCCTTCATTGCAGGCAACTCAACTTGCGCCAGCACGACGTCAACACCAGGCACCAGCACACTGACCCGTGCTCCGGTGGCCTGCGCAGCAGCCTCTTGCAGATTACCGTGAAACAGTGCACCTGTTGGCCGTTGCTCATCACGCAGCACCCAGCTGGCAGGCAGTACAGCGGCTTCGCCACCCTCGGCGACTTGCCCGGCCTGCTGTGCCGAGAGCTGAATAAAGAGTTGTTTACGCACGATTATATTCCACGACTTTATGTTCCATTTTCAATACGAGCCAATACCCCGACTCATCACCCTGACAGTATCATTATCCTTTCTCTCCAACAGACTGTACATGCGTAATGTCGTACGGCCAATAGCAGCGTCGCTGGTCACCAGAAAATACTCACTGCTGACGCTGACCAGTTTTTTGTCCAGAGTAATGCCGTAATCATCTTTTAATTTTTTCACAAATTCATCCACCGTCTCAAAGGCCGTACCAACACGCATCGCCGCCAACTCGGCAGCAATGCGCGGGGTGATGTCTTCATGCAGGCTCAGCAGTACCATCTCCGGTGCAGTGTTCACGTTTATCGGTGTACTTTTGGGCAAGGCCGTCACTAACGGTAGCAAGGCAGACACGTCACGTCGTGAAAGCCCGGCCACAGCCGCCAGCTCACTGGGGCTGGCCATCAAGCGATTGGCCGTCCGATACGGTACGCCCAGCCCCAGATATAACAAATCTTCGGCACCATCAGCCAACGCATTGAGATTGGGATCAATCCAGTCAGCCACCCGGTTGGCCACAAAAGGTGAAATCTGCACTTTTTCTTCCACAAAACTGACCTGTGCAAGACCGCAATATCTTGATTTGCATCTGGTCCGGTTTGCTGTTACCAGCTGCATTGGTCTCAATAAGATTATTGAGATTAAACCGGCCTTGCAGGTCTTCAACACTGCCAGTGATAACACCACCCTCAATGGGAATGGGTGGCAGCTTCATCGCCCAATCCTCGGTCAATGTATCAATTTGCGTTTTTTGCTTGTCCACTTTCAACATATCGCTCACCCAGGATTCTGCGGCAAGCGCATACATGTAGGCCTGATCCGCTTCCAGCATGTTGCCGGTACGGCGAATATCCAATTGTTGACGCGAGGCCATGGCCACGGCAACCACGGTGACCAACGCGGCAACCAATAACGCTGTAATCAGGGCCACGCCCTGTTGTTTGTGTTCAGGGTTCACAAACATCGTCAACCGGGCACCCGGAACAGTCGGGTAATACGGCCTTCGGTCCTGGTTTCCAGTGTCACTTCCACCGCGCGTGGCGGTGTAGTGCTGGCC
>JAADIL010000186.1 GCA_013151355.1 Gammaproteobacteria bacterium | reverse complement strand
TCTATTATTTTACCTACAAAGTGGGCACCTGGATTTTGCAAACACCCGTGCGGGACATCCAGTTTGAATTATCGACTCACTGGCTAATGGGGGAGCTGGATCTGATTTGGCAACCACTGTTGTTAGGCTGCCTTGTCACCAGTACCGTTCTTGCCCTGCTGGGCAATTTGGCGATTCGCCTGTTTTGGCGTCTGTATGTCAACCAGAGCTGGCGCAAGCGCCGACAGGATCGCGCAGAGAGAAAAAGACAAAGAAAGGCAAAAAACAATACGAATTAACTGTTCAGCTTTCTTCAAACTCACCGTTCGTCAAACGCAACACCCGCGACATGCGTTGCGCCAGCTGCAAATCATGTGTCACCAGCACCAGACTGGTGCCTGACTCATCGTTAAGTTCCAACATTAAATCGTAAACCTGCGCTGCTGTGTGCTGGTCCAGATTACCCGTGGGCTCATCGGCCAGCACACACAGGGGCTTGGTAATCAGCGCACGAGCGATGGCTGTACGTTGGCGCTCGCCACCCGAAAGTTCCGCCGGTTTGTGCCGTAACCGTGCCGCCAACCCTACCTTACCCAGCAGGTCGGCTGCCTGCTCACGAGCCTCCGCCGTTGATAAACCACGAATCAACAACGGCATGGCCACATTTTCCAGCGCGGTGAACTCCGCCAGCAAATGGTGAAACTGGTAGACAAACCCCAGCATTTTATTGCGCAACTGACCCCGCTCTGCCTCGTTGAGCGCATCCAGCCGCTGGCCACCCACGCTGACTTCACCGCGTGTTGGCTTGTCCAGCCCCCCCAGCAAATGCAGCAAAGTGCTTTTACCCGAGCCCGATGCACCAACAATAGCCACCCGTTCACCACGCCGGATATCCAGCTGAATATTGCGCAGCACTTCCACGGACAGCCCGCCTTCATCGAAGGTCTTACTCAGGTCCTGACACTGCAACACACTATGCTGATCACTCATAACGCAACGCCTCCGCCGGCTGGGTACGCGAGGCTCGCCAGGCCGGATACAGCGTTGCCAGCACACTCAGCGCAAAGGAAATAGCGGAAATTTTAAACACATCGTCCCAGTGCAGCTCCGAGGGAAAGGTGCTGATGTAATACACGTCACCCGGCATGAACTGAATACCCAGCACCCCTTCCAGCCAACCCACTACAACATCGAGATTAAGCGACAAAGTGACGCCAAGCGCTGCGCCCAGTAATACGCCGATGATGCCAATCACCACGCCCTGTATAATGAAAATCGTCATAATCGAACCCGGTGTACTGCCCAGCGTGCGCAGGATAGCGATGTCCGCCTGCTTGTCCGTTACTACCATTACCAGAGTGGAGACAATATTGAACGCCGCCACCGCCACGATGAGCATCAGAATAATAAACATCATGGTTTTTTCGATTTTTACTGCACGGAACAGGTTGGCGTGACGCATGGTCCAGTCGGAAATCCAGTAACCACCCGGCAATGCATTCGCCAGCTCATTACGCACCGGCACTGCCTCAAACATATCCGTCAACTTCAAACGCAATCCGGTGACGCCATCTCCCATACGAAACAGGCGCGCTGCATCATCGAGATGAATCAGTGCCAGCGCACTGTCATATTCATGCATACCCACCTCAAAAATGCCTTTCACGGTAAAACGCTTCAGGCGCGGCAGAATACCTGCCGGGGTATTGCTGGCCTGCGGTGTCACCACAGTAACCTTGTCGCCCAGAGCAGCATTCAATTTGCGCGCCAGACCCACGCCCAGCACAATACCAAATTCCCCGGCGCGTAAATCACCCAGCTCGCCATAAATCATCTTCTGCCACACATCCGACACTGCCGGATCACGATCCGGCAACACACCACGCAGCAAACTGCCCTGCACCTGCGAGCCAAAACTGAGCATCACTTCTTTACGCACATAGGGTGCAAGCCCCACCACGCGGGGATCATATTTTTCGATGGCCTTTCCCACTGTCAACCAGTCTGTCAACGGTTCGCCATCCATGCGGGTAATCGTAATATGTGAAGCCATGCCCAAAATACGCTCGCGCAATTCCTTTTCAAAGCCATTCATCACCGACAGCACCGTAATCAATGCCATCACCCCCAGCACGATCCCCATCATGGATGTCAGGGAGATAAAAGAAATAAACTGATTGCGGCGTTTGGCGCGTAAATAGCGCAGACCAATGTAGAGTTCCAGGGGTTTAAACATGGGGTACCAATGTGATGACCAAATTAAGTGGCAGCAATGAATAATACAACGAGCCCGACCGGGCAATGCCCGCGAGCGCCGATGTTAACACGTGAAAATTGACAGAGGTACTCGAACCCGGAAAGACAGGCATTATTCTACGCTGATGCCAGGGGCTGGTCAGGAATCAACCCCAATACGATAAATCCACCCATACCATAGATCCTGGAATCTCTGGTTGAGCGGTCTGTAGAGCGCGTTGAATGTTGTGACCGGCAAGGCGTGATGAGAACGAGGCAGGAGCAGTTACCGAACAAAGCCAATGCATTAAGTTAACAAATCACGGTATAGCGTAAGTTGGCAAGCATTTTGGCTCGGGAATGAAAATTAAATAACTTACCGACATTGGGTAACATTCGCTTTTTTTCGCGAGTATGTTGTATACCTGCCTTGTCCGTTCGCTACATTTATATTTTGAATAGCTGTATTGGTATATGCCTTTCATAATATGAAAAATCATTATCAGTTGTGAATATTTCTGATTTTAGCCGGAATGCTACTGCACAAATAAGAAAATCGGTGTGTGAACCCTGAACGCCTTTTGAACGACATGTGTTTGCAAAGACTGCCGCCTGAACATAATCATCATCGATAATCTGCGTGTTATCGAAATATTTTAATTTATTTTTCAGTTTATCGAATTTTGCCCTGTCACTATAACCCGATAATACTTCCTGTTTGACAGGCCCCAGCATGAGCACTCTTTGATCCGAGATCAGGGTTTCAAGCTCCTCGACGTATAACTCATACCCTTCTCTTTTCGACCTTAGCGCATACGACCAAACAGGCGTATCTACAACAACTTTCAATGTTCTCTGGTCTCCTTATAATCATAATCAACATCGGGATCCAGCTTTCCAAACAACTCTATGATTTCCAACTGCTTGCGACGATTTATAAACTCTCTTAAAGCATGATTAACGGTATCTTTTTTTGTTTTTAACCCGCTGATTAACAACGCTTCTTTCAATAACTTGTCATCAATTGCCAAATTCGTTGCCATGGTAACCACCTCCTTTTTGACACAATAGATCACACATTTGGGTGTGTCAACAGACCTTTCTATCCTTGATAAACACCATTGGGGTTAAAGCGAAAAACTCTGGCCGCGGCGCCTGGAAGAAATAAGGGGAACATGGCCGAGCCAGGTCGATAATTCCAGAGGCGCAGAAACACAAAGAGCACAAAGGACGAAAGGATAACGGGCAAAGGATATCTCTACTATGGGTTCAATTCCCCGCAGCTTGTTGCAAATACCGTCATTCTGGCGCTTTAGGCCTGCCCCGGCATGTAGTAAGCCGGGGCCAGAATCCAGAGGTCGCCCAAGAGCGTCTGGTTTTGGTGGAACCCCTGTCTTCGCGTTCCTTCGTGCCCTTTGCGATTAAATGTGAATCAAGTTCTAACAGAGTGATTTAGCCCTTAATTCACATTTAAATACTCTATAGTAAGCAAACAGGTAATTCGCGTTCCTGTGCTCCCACTTTGAGATTACAAGCGCAGACTGGATGCAAAAATAATCGCATCTTCACGCCCGTCTTCCGTGGGATAGTAATCCTTCCGCAGTCCCACCTGATTAAAGCCCATTTGCTCGTACAATGTGATCGCGCCAATGTTGGATGGCCGCACTTCCAGAAACACATCACGTACTTCCAGTTTATCGGCTTCGTCCAGCAACAAACTCAACATTTCACGCGCCAAACCCCGTCGCTGAAATTCTTCGGCCACACATAAATTCAGCACATGCGCTTCATCGGCTCCGGTGGACATCACACCATAACCTGCAAAATTTCCTTCAATTTCGCCTGCATGACAACGATAACCGACACGCAGACAGTCTTCAAAAATGCGTCGGGTCCAGGGGAAAGGGTACATCGCCAGTTCGATACGCATAACCTGTTCGAGATCGTTTGTCGTCATCGGCCGTATCCATAGCTCCGGAGTTTGCACCACGGCGCTCACGACTGTTCACCTCGCACAACGGCAGCGGCAAATTTCAGATCCGTCCAGCTCCTGGCCTTTTCGCCGGGTTTGCGCAGCAAATAGGCCGGATGATAAGTCACCACCAGTGGTGTTTCACCGTAATGATGTAACTGACCACGCAGTTTGCTCACGGCGGTAGTAACTTTCAACAGATTGTGTGCCGCCACACCGCCCACGGCAAGTATGACTTTTGGTTTCACCAGCGCGACCTGACGTTGCAGGAAGGCTTCGCACTGGACGATTTCCTCCGGCTGCGGGTTGCGATTCCCGGGCGGACGGCATTTAAGGATGTTGGCGATGAATACCTGCTCACGCTGCAAACCCAGCGCCTTGAGCATGTTGTTGAGCAGCTGCCCCGCACGTCCCACAAAAGGCTCACCCTGCTGGTCTTCATCGGCCCCCGGTGCCTCGCCGATAATCATCCACTGCGCTGTGTGATCACCCACACCAAACACCGTTTGTGTGCGGGTTTTGTGTAACTCACAGGCCTTGCACGAAGCCACTGCGGTTTGCAGCGCAGGCCAGTCCAGACTGTGGACATCAATAGTCGAAGCGGCTTGTGATGACACTTCCGATATATCCAGGCCGGGCATGAAGTCATCGGTGGGTAACGGCGGTTCCTCATCAGCCTGTGCATTTTCAACCGGTGCATTACCTGCCTGCGATTCGCTAACGACAGGTAGTGACCCCGATTCAGGCTCAATCGAAACAGCGCCCGGCAAAACCCGGGGCACCACAATATCTGTTTGCACTATTTCAGCCGGTATCTCCTGGTCTGGCACATCACGCAGCACTTCTCGTGATTCCCAGACCTGGATGCCCATTGCCTGTAAATATGTCGCCTGTTGCTGCCGTGTCGTCACTTATATTTCACTGTATTCTGAAAAAATCACTTTATGAGTCACCGCAGGGTGTTCACCAGCCACCATGTTCACTCCCGGATTTACACTTGTGGATGCTGTCGGTCCACTGGTACCAGCACCCGGTTAAGAGTGTTGATGTAGGCCTTGACCGAGGCGATAACAATGTCGGTATCCGCGCCCTGCCCATTGACGATACGCCCGTCCTGCTCCAGGCGCACAGTGACTTCACCCTGTGAGTCTGTACCACTGGTGATGTTATTCACCGAATATAATTGCAGTTCGGTACCACTGTTCACCAGGGATTCAATAGCCTTGAATGCCGCATCCACCGGGCCACCGCCGGAGGCCGTGGCTGTCTTTTCCGAGCCATCAATTTTAAGCGTCACCAAAGCACTGGGGGTCTCTCCTGTTTCGGAACAAACTTTGAGTGCCACCAGTTTTACCCGCTCGTTTTCAGCTTCAAGGCTGGCCTCAGTGACCAGCGCCTGCAAGTCATCATCAAAAATTTCATGTTTTTTATCGGCGAGTTCTTTAAAGCGCACAAAAGCATCGTTGAGTTCTTCCTCACCGGCAAAGCTGACACCCAGTTCCTGCAAGCGTGTACGAAAGGCATTACGGCCCGAGTGCTTGCCCAGCACCATACGGTTGGCCGACCAGCCCACATCTTCCGCACGCATGATTTCGTAAGTTTCGCGGCTTTTGAGCACACCATCCTGATGAATACCGGATTCATGGGCAAAGGCATTGGCACCGACGATGGCCTTGTTGGGTTGCACGGTAAAACCGGTGATACTCGATACCAGGCGCGAGCACGGGACAATTTGTGTACGATCCAGATGATCGACACTGCAATCAAATACATCCTGCCGTGTACTCACCGCCATGACGATTTCTTCCAGCGCGGCGTTACCGGCACGTTCGCCCAAACCATTGATGGTACATTCCACCTGTCGTGCGCCCTGTGCCACGGCAGCCAGGGAATTGGCCACGGCCATGCCCAGGTCGTTATGACAATGCACGGAGAACACCGCCTTGTCCGAGTTGGGTACCCGCTCAACAAGACTGGTGATGAGACTGCCAAACTGATGCGGCAGGTTATAACCCACGGTGTCAGGAATGTTCACCGTAGTGGCACCCGCATCGATCACCGCTTCCAGCACACGGCACAAAAAATCCAGCTCGGAACGACCAGCGTCTTCCGGTGAAAATTCCACATTGTCCGTAAACTGTCGCGCACGTTTGACGGCACGAACTGCCTGTTCGACAACCGCATCCGGCTCCATGCGCAACTTCATTTTCATGTGTATGGGTGAAGTGGCGATGAAAGTATGAATACGTGCCGAGTTGGCTCCCTTCAGTGCCTCACCGGCCCGGTCAATGTCCTTGTCCAGCGCACGCGCCAAACCACAAACCGTGCTGTCTTTGATGGCATCGGCCACGGCCTTCACCGATTCAAAATCACCCTCGCTGGCGATGGGAAAACCGGCCTCGATCACATCCACGCGCATGCGTTCCAGTGCTTTGGCGATACGTACCTTCTCATCCCGGGTCATGGATGCGCCAGGACTTTGCTCGCCGTCACGCAAGGTGGTATCAAAAATAATTAATTGCTCGCTCATTGTCTGCTCCATTTGCGTGGAATCATCTTATCAGTGGCACAGGTAATTTTCAGCCTGGAATCTGTAATTGAACGGTCTGTAGAGTGCGTTGAATTTTGTGGCTGGCAAGGCGCGATGAGAAGGAATAGCTTGCTATTGCGACGATTCGCAACGCGGCCAGACGCAAAAGGCAACGTGCTGTACAGATCGTAGCGGCTCATCCGGAAGGAGAGTTTTCCATATCCATAAAACGCGATGCTTATCAACATATTAATACACTCTCCAGGCGGTCAGCTGCAGAATCCGGGCTCAGTTGTTCATTGCAGATGATTACACATGATATTCATAAACTGTGGTCTGCGTATTCGCGCAGCACAGGAGTCAATCGTTTGCGTGGGAGTAGTTTGTCTGCCCTAAGGCAGCAGGTGCAGCAGAAAAGCGGCGCGCAGAGACAACGGCCCGGAGAAGGCCTCGTGATGTGTCTTGTGCGTAAAGGTATTCATTTCAATGTTTTCGTCACTTGCAGTCAACTATAGCGGCCACCTGAAGCAACCGCAAGTTTAATCCGCAGATTCATCCTGTTCACTCTGCGCCCGGCGTTCTGCCCGACGGCGACGCAGAGACAACAGGGTTCCCACCGGCCCGGAAAATGCGTATACGGCAAATCCTGCAAGCAATACCTGCGGCGGGTCCAGCGAAACCAGTACAAACACCAGCACCACCGCAAGAATAGCCACAAATGGCACCTTACCCTTGAGGTCGAGATCCTTGAAGCTGCGATAACGCACGTTGCTCACCATCAGCAAGCCCACACACACGGTCACCACTGTGGCAAAAATGGAGACAGCCAAACCTTCGGCCTGATAATCATGCCCCACCCAGACCATGCCGGCGACCACTGCGGCAGCAGCTGGACTTGCCAGTCCCTGAAAATAACGTTTATCGGCACGTCCGACCTGTGTGTTAAAACGCGCCAAACGCAGCGCCGTGCCAGCGGTGTAAATGAAAGCGCCCAGCCAGCCCAGCTTGCCCAGATCAGACAAGGCCCACACGTACACCACCAAAGCCGGTGCCAGACCGAATGACACCATGTCGGCAAGGCTGTCATATTCAGCACCAAAGGCACTTTGTGTATTGGTCATCCGCGCCACCCGGCCATCAAGACCATCGAGAATCATCGCGATAAAAATAGCCACGGCGGCCGACTCGAAACGCCCGCCCATAGCAGCGACAATGGCATAAAAACCCGCAAACAGGCAGCCGGTAGTAAACAGGTTGGGCAACAAGTAAATACCACGATGACGGCGACGTTCTGACGAACCCGCCCGGCTGCCTTCGGGAGCATTTTCGTTACTGCTGGCAGTGGTGTTTTCTGTTTTATCTTCGTTCATGATCTGTTTGTCGATATGGTTGCACGATTTTTTAATAACACCTTGTCGTAAGGATGCAATTAATCGCGCCTCTATTCAGCCAGCTGCCAACTGTGCAGGCCTGGGTGACGTTACCTTTGCATGCACCAGGGTAGCAATGATATCTGTGCCTGCCAACACATTGTCACCCACCGAGACATCAATACGCGAAGTCACCGGAATCAATACTTCAACGAGTGAGCCAAAATGTATAAAACCACATCGTTGTCCCTGACCAATGCGCTCACCACTCTGCGCATAACATTGTGGCCGTGGCAGATGCGGATTAACTTCAACCACCAGCACTACATCATCTTTTTCATCACTTTGTATCCATTGCGCGTAAGTTGCAACTTCTTCATCCGTACCCGCAATTTTTCGTGGCATATCCAGCCATTGCTCCAACACTTTGCCTTCCATAGGGCTGTGTGCGGAATACACGCTGGTGAAACCCATTCTCACGCTCACGCTCAATGCCTGTCTGTCCAGAAAAACATCATGCACGGTATCAATCGCTACTACCTTGCCATCCACCGGGCTCACAATACCCAGGGGCACTGCGGGCACTTTGCGCGCAGGATCACGAAACAAAAACAGCAACAGCAACAGCAACACCCATAATGGCAGCGACGCCAACCCATACAACAAATACACGACAACAGCAGGAATAGCGGTGGCAGCAATCCACACCCAACCTTCACGCGCAATTAAAGGATAGCGATAAGACGGCATAGTTAACAGACCAGAGATATTGAAAAAGGGATTAAATAGAAAAAAGGGGCAAAGTAGATACTTTGCCCCTCTGGTTATTTTGCTTCGCGTTCAGTTTTTACTCTTGTCGACCAGGGCGTTAGCCGTGATCCAGGGCATCATTTCGCGAAGTTTTGCGCCGGTTTTCTCAATCGGATGCGCGGCATTAAGGCGGCGACGTGCAGTCATTTCCGGGTAATTGGTTTGCCCTTCGGCGATAAATCGTTTGGCATATTCGCCAGTCTGGATATTGCGTAAACACTCACGCATGGCCTTGCGACTTTCTTCGTTAATAATTTTTTCACCGGTAACATATTCGCCATATTCTGCATTATTGGAGATGGAATAGTTCATGTTGGCAATGCCACCTTCATACATGAGATCAACAATCAGTTTTAATTCATGCAGACATTCAAAATAGGCCATTTCCGGTGCATAACCTGCTTCAGTCAGTGTTTCAAAACCAGCCTTCACCAGTTCCACAGCACCGCCACATAACACGGCCTGTTCACCAAACAAATCCGTTTCGGTTTCATCTTTAAAGGTGGTTTCAATAATGCCGGTACGACCACCACCCACACCCGAAGCATAGGACAGAGCCACATTTTTGGCCTTGCCGGAGGCATCCTGGAACACGGCAATCAAATCAGGGATACCGCCGCCGTTTTTGAATTCATTGCGCACGGTGTGGCCCGGCGCTTTTGGTGCAATCATGATCACATCCAGGTCAGCACGCGGCACAATCTGGTTATAATGAATCGCAAACCCATGAGCAAAAGCCAGTGTCGCTCCCTGCTTCAGGTTAGGTTCGACTTCATTTTTATACAGTTGCGACTGAAATTCGTCCGGGGTCAGAATCATCACCACATCCGCACTGGCCACGGCTTCAGGCACGTTTTTCACCGTCAGGCCAGAGGCTTCGGCCTTGGCGACAGTGGCTGAGCCTTCGCGCAAACCCACGGTGACATCAACGCCGGATTCTTTCAGATTATTGGCGTGGGCATGGCCCTGTGAACCATAACCAATAATAGACACCTTCAGGCCTTTAATAATGGAAAGGTCACAATCTTTGTCGTAATAAATGTTCATTTTTTCTTCCGCTCCCGCTGTTAATTTTGTGTGTTCGTTGACTGTGTGGCTTTTTCACGCATTAAATATGCAGATTTTTCGCCCCGCGTGAAATACCGGAAACACCTGACCGTACAGTCTCCAGAATCGGCGTTTTTTCAAATGCGTTAATAAAGGCATCCAGCTTGTCGCCTGCACCTGTCAGCTCAATGGTGTAGCTGGTGGCCGTTACGTCAATAATGCGTCCGCGAAAAATATCCACCAGTCGCTTCACTTCTTCCCGCGAATCATTACTTGATGTGCGCACTTTGATCATCAGCATTTCGCGTTCAATATGCGGCCCTTCGGTAAGGTCCACCAACTTGACCACATCCACCAGCTTGTTCAACTGCTTGGTGATCTGCTCAATAATTTCATCCGAGCCCCGGGTCACCACGGTCATACGTGACAACGTGACATCTTCAGTCGGTGCAACGGTGAGTGATTCGATGTTGTAACCCCGTGCAGAAAATAATCCCGCCACCCGCGACAAAGCTCCCGCTTCATTCTCCATCAGGATGGAAATAATGTGACGCATGCCTTTTGCTTCGTTTTTCGTTTTTTGTTTCATTTCATTTCAGTCTGAATTCAATTTTAGCTGCATAAAATGTGAATTAAGCGCTTAGAATATCTGGTTTTAAAAATCACCGGGTATTTAACGCAGAGGTCGCAAAGACGCAGAGAACGCAAAGTTTTTAGTGTTTTTCTCTGCGACCTTTGCGTTTATAACATGCCACTTGTTAGCGCCACTACAACAGAACCTCCCAATTGTACCGGAACACTTGCCCGGAAATTCAAACCTCTGGATTCCGGCTAAAAACATGCCGGAATGACGGTGGTTTTAGTAATAATAAGGTACTAACAGAGTGATTTAGCCCTTAATTCACATTAAAACAACAGACCAGGAGCCTGTCGAGTTTAGGGAATCGTAGCGAGAGAAAGTCATTTTGAGTCCATTTTTTTGATCGTTTAAGGCGAATATTGGACATATTCAACGGGAAGGATCGAAAAAATGGGCCAAAATGAATTTTCCGCAGCAGATTCATCCTGAGTCCGACAGGCTTCTAGATAAGAATCATCTCATCCAGGCCTGCACCCGCAGGCACCATGGGATAAACATTTTCTTCCGGATCGGTGAGGATATCAAGAAATACCAAACGGTCTTTCAATTTAAACGTTTCTTTCATGGCGGCTTCCACATCCTCCGGTTTTGTCACTTGTATGCCGACATGGCCATATGCCTCAGCAAGTTTTACAAAATCCGGCAAAGAGTCCATGTAGGAATGTGAATAACGCTGATCGTAGAAAAACTCCTGCCACTGACGCACCATACCCAGAAAACCGTTGTTCAAACAAATAATCTTGATCGGCAGATTATGTTGCATGCAGGAAGACAGTTCCTGGATATTCATCTGGATACTGCCTTCACCCGTTACGCAGGCCACCGTTGCCCCGGGAAAGGCCAGCTGCACACCCATGGCAGCAGGCAGACCAAAACCCATGGTGCCAAGACCGCCGGAGTTGATCCAGCGCCGTGGTTTGTCAAAACGGTAATACTGTGCTGCCCACATCTGGTGCTGCCCCACATCCGATGTCACATAAGCATCACCTTCAGTGATGTTATACAGCGTTTCCAGTGCGAACTGCGGCTTGATTTTATCGCCATCGGTTTTGTATTTGAGGCACTCCACCGCACGCCATTCATCAATCTGCTGCCACCATTCTTTCGCGGCCATTTTGTTCGGCTCGCTGGCCTTGATTTCCCTCAGCAAGGACTTGATGACAGCACTGACACTGCCCACGATGGGCACATCCACTTTCACATTTTTGGCGATGGATGCCGGGTCAATATCGACGTGGATGATTTTGGCCAGTGGTGCAAATTTTTCGATGTTACCGGTCACCCGGTCATCAAAACGCGCGCCAATGGCAATCATCAAATCACAATTGGAGATTGCCATGTTGGCTTCATAGGTGCCGTGCATACCCAGCATGCCGACAAACAGTTTGTCCGAAGCGGGAAAGCCGCCCAGCCCCATGGAAGTATTGGTGACCGGTGCATTGAGTTTTTTCGCCAGCTGCGCGAGTTCCTTGTGCGCGTTGTCGAGAATCACTCCGCCACCGGTATAAAACATGGGACGTTTGGCCGAGGCCATCAGCTTCACAGCTCTTTTAATCTGTCCTCCATGCCCTTTCACCACCGGATTATAGGAACGCATGGTGATTTCTTCGGGATACACATAATCCGTGCTTTCTGCCGTTATATCTTTGGGAATATCCACCACCACCGGGCCGGGACGCCCTGTGGTCGCCACGTAAAAGGCTTTTTTCAGGGTCAGTGCCAGGTCTTTTACGTCCTTCACCAAAAAGTTATGTTTCACGCAAGGGCGGGTAATACCCACAGCATCCACTTCCTGAAAAGCATCGTTACCGATGAGATGGGTGGGTACCTGGCCGGTAATCACCACCATGGGAATGGAGTCCATGTAGGCGGTGGCGATACCCGTTACTGCGTTGGTGGCACCGGGACCGGAGGTCACCAGCACCACACCGGGTTTGCCTGTGGAACGCGCATAGCCATCGGCAGCATGGGTCGCCGCCTGCTCATGACGCACCAGGATATGTTTGATGCGGTCCTGCCGGTCAATGGCATCGTAAATATGCAAAACGGCACCGCCGGGGTAGCCGAACAGGAATTCGACTCCCTCGTCTGCGAGGAAGTGGGTTAATATTTCTGCGCCAGTCAGTTTCACGTCCGGATTCTCTTTAATGCCTGTTGTTGCCAGGTACGTCGCCAGTGTTGCCCATTTTGTCATTTTCGTCGAGATAAAAAACGCCCGTAAAAACGGGCGGCTTTTTAACCTGACATTCGCTGCAATACAATCC
>JAADIL010000270.1 GCA_013151355.1 Gammaproteobacteria bacterium | reverse complement strand
CTGCGGGTAAACTTAATCCCTGCTTCTTCCAGTAATGCGCTCAACACATCCAGTTTTTCTATAGCAAAAGCCGCATGCCGATCCCTGCCGCCGTGTTCCGGGCGACCCGTAACCGGGTCCGGGTTTGGCAGTTCCAGCAAATGAATCTGTTGATCATCACCACAATCCAGCCACGCACCGGGATACCCCAGATCCGGACGTTGATGATTTATTTTCAAACCCAGCACATCACAATAAAACCACAGTGCACGTTTTTTATCCGCGACAATAAAACTCACATGCAAAATGGCATACATTATTTTTTTTCCTTTATTATTTCCTGCTGGTTTCCATCACCAGCTCCTTGCACTGACAGGTACGCAGCAAGCACAATAAGCGCCCCGCCGAACCATTCAACGGTCGTCACAATTTCATTGGTCAATAATTGCGACGACACCGCACCCGCCACCAGTTCAAACAATAAAATCACCGCCGAGCGATGCACCGGCATTTTTTCCACGCCGTAAATCAGCGCCAGCGAGGCCGTGAAAATACCGATACCGCCCAATATCAGCGCACTGACCCAGGCACCACCGGAAACAACAGGCATCGGTGCCTGTATGAGCAACAACCAGATTCCGGCCACCACCACTACCCCCCACCAGGTCACCGCAGCCTTGATGATGGTGGGCATATGTTTCAGTCGCCGCACCGCCACATTGGAAAATGAGAAGCCGATACCCGCACTGATCGCCAGCCAGTCAGCCTGGTCTTGCGGCCAGGGAAAACCCAGTTGCGGATTCCACAACATCAGCAACGCACCCATCATGGCTACTGCCAATGTGGCAAGACCAAACCGCGATGGTTTCTCACCCAGCCACCACCACGCCAGCAGAGTGCTCCACAATGGCGACAGGTAAAACAGCAGCAAGACACGCACCACATTGCCATCCAGCACGGCAAGTACAAACGCCGTATTCAGCCAGCCATTGGCCAGGGCAATAAGCAGTAACAACCCTGGCTGATCCCGCAACATATGACGATACGGCCAAACCAGCCACAGCCCCGGCAGTGAGGCTGCGGTGAAAATCACCCAGGTTGTCCATAGCCCGCTAAGGCCAGCCGCCTCCAGCAGGCGTAGCGGATACCACACTGCCCCCCAGAAAGTGGCAGCCCACAGCAGTAGCAATACCGGGCCAATTGTGCCGGTTTTTAATACTTTAGCGCTCAAAACCCGCAGCCCCACTATTGTTTTTCATCCACATCCCTCTGATTTATCGCGGTGTACCCATTCCCGTTCTCCGGTATACTACACGGCCTGTTTTTCCTGACCTTAAATTAATAAGCTGAATATGAACCCAGACCTCCATCGGCTACATCCGTACCCGTTCGAAAAGCTGCGGGCACTGAAAGACGGTATCGTCCCGCCTGCGCACAAGTCACCTGTCGCACTGTCCATCGGCGAGCCAAAACACGCTGCGCCGGATTTTGTGCTGACGGAAATGACCGCGCAGCTACGAGGTCTGGAAAGTTATCCGCTCACCAAAGGCACACTGGCGCTACGTGAAGCCGTTGCCCGCTGGTTGACGCAACGTTTCAGGATTGCCGCAAACCTGCTCGATCCCGAGCGGCATATCCTGCCCGTCAACGGCACCCGTGAGGCCCTGTTTGCCTTTGCTCAGGTGGTGGTGAATCGCAGCCCGGACCACAATAAGGGTGCTGTGGTGGTCATGCCCAATCCGTTTTACCAGATTTACGAGGGGGCAACCATTTTGGCGGGCGCCGAACCGTGGTTTCTGAACACGCAGGAAAATACCGGCTTCGTGCCCGACTTCGACGCGGTACCCGCTGAAATCTGGCAACGCTGCCAGTTGGTCTACCTGTGCTCCCCGGACAACCCCACTGGTGCGGTGATCAGTGAAACCGCCCTGCGCCAACTCATCGCCCTGGCCGACGAGCACGATTTCATCATCGCCTCCGACGAATGTTATTCGGAAATCTATTTTGATGAGGCCGTGCCACCTGTCGGCCTGCTGGAAGTCGCCGCAAAAATGGGCCGTGATGATTTTAAGCGCTGCGTGGTATTTCACTGTCGAAGCGCTCCAACCTGCCCGGTCTGCGCTCCGGATTTGTTGCCGGTGATGCTGAGGTGATGGCAAATTTTTTGCTCTATCGAACTTATCATGGCTGCACCATGTCTATCCCCACCCAGGCTGCCAGCATCAAGGCTTGGGATGATGAGCAACATGTCGCAGACAATCGCGCACGCTACCGTGAAAAATTTGATGCAGTACTGGAAATACTTTCACCCGTGCTGGATGTACAACGCCCCGATGCAGGTTTTTATTTGTGGGTAAAAACACCTGACAAAACCGGAGTCGATGATGAAAGTTTTGCTCGTGATCTGTTTGCCCTGGAAAACATCACGGTAGTGCCGGGACGTTACCTGTCACGCGACATGCTCACCACTGACGGAAAAACAATCAATCCCGGCACCAACCGGGTACGTATGGCACTGGTGGCGCCACTGGAAGAATGTATTGATGCTGCACAGCGTATTCGTAGTTATACAGAAACACTGATTTAAGGAATGGAAATTAAATAATTTATACACGTGGCGCTCTGGTTAGCCCGTATTTGTTCGTTTTGATTGAGCAAAAGTGCAGGAATAATCACTTTTATTTCGAGCTTTTGCGATTTAAAGAACGAGCACCAACAGTAGACGCTTTAGACGAGCTGAAGCAGAGATGCTAATGGTATAAATTATTTAATTTCCATTCCTGAATATTACACCTGACAAATAACCCTGTTTGACTGGAGCAACAAATATGACCGACCTGAAAAAAGTCATCGAAGAAGCCTTTGAAAAACGCGCCGATATTACTCCGCGCAACGTAGACACTCATGTCAAGGAATACGTTACCGAAGCCGTCCGTTTGCTGGATGCCGGTGAACTGCGAGTTGCTGAAAAAATCGATGGTGACTGGGTCACCAATGAATGGCTGAAAAAGGCCGTGCTGTTATCATTCCGCATTGAAGATAACGAATTCATGAAAGGCGGCTTTGCCAATTATTTTGACAAAGTGCAATCGAAATACGGCGATTACAATGCACGCGATTTCCGTGAATCCGGTGTGCGGGTGGTACCACCTGCCTCTGTGCGTAAGGGTTCTTACGTTGCACCGGGTGTAATACTGATGCCCTCATACGTGAACATCGGCGCTTACGTGGACAGTGGCACCATGGTGGATACCTGGGCGACAGTGGGCTCCTGCGCGCAAATTGGTAAAAACGTACATCTCTCCGGTGGTGTGGGTATCGGTGGTGTTCTGGAACCCTTGCAGGCTTCTCCTACTATTATCGAAGATAACTGCTTCATCGGTGCGCGCTCTGAAGTAGTAGAAGGCGTCATTGTCGAAGAAGGCTCGGTCATTTCCATGGGGGTATACATCGGTCAAAGCACCAAAATCTATGATCGTGAAACCGGTGAAGTTACCTATGGTCGCATTCCTGCGGGTTCCGTGGTGGTCTCCGGCAACCTGCCTTCCAAAGATGGCAGCTATTCACTGTATTGCGCAGTGATTGTGAAAAAAGTGGATGACAAAACTCGCGGCAAGGTGGGCATTAACGAGCTGCTGCGTGGCATTTAGTCGAGAGAATAAAAGGCATCCTGAAACACATGACAACAATCTACGGCATTAAAAACTGCGATACCGTGCGTAAGGCCCGCAAGTGGCTGGAGGCACATGCGGTCGATTACACATTTCACGATGTGCGCAGCGATGGTCTGGACAAAAAAGACCTGTCTGCCTGGGTAAAGTCCGTCGGCTGGGAAATCCTGCTCAACCGGCGCGGCACCACCTGGCGGCAATTGCCGGACAAGGATAGAGAAACCATCAACGAAGCTAATGCCGTCCAACTGATGCTGGCTCAACCGACCCTGATTAAACGTCCCGTGTTAACACATAACAAAAGTATCCATGTGGGTTTTAAACCTGCTGATTATG
>JAADIL010000251.1 GCA_013151355.1 Gammaproteobacteria bacterium | reverse complement strand
TTTTATAAACACCATCGGCCAGTGCCTGTTTTCTGGCTTGCATGTCCATGATTTTTTCTTCCAGGGTGTTTTCGGTAATCAGTTTGTACACGAACACGGCTTTGTTCTGGCCTATGCGATGGGCACGGTCGGTGGCCTGGTTTTCAACCGCCGGGTTCCACCAGGGGTCGTAGTGGATGACGGTGTCGGCTTCGGTGAGGTTGAGACCAACGCCACCGGCCTTGAGGCTGATGAGGAAAACATTAACGTGACCCTGACGGAAACGTTCAATAACTTCATCGCGTTTGCGGGTTTGACCGGTGAGTTTGGTGTAATTTATTTTGCTGTTGTTTAAGCGTTGTTCGATGATTGCCAACATTTTGGTGAACTGGGAAAAAATTAAAATGCGACGACCTTCTTCCAGCATTTCCGGTAACATTTCCATGAGCATTTCAAGTTTGGCGGAGGTTTTGACTTTTTTGGCCTGCGGCAATGACAGCAGTTGTGGGTCGCAACAAGTCTGACGCAGTTTCAACAAGGCATCGAGAATGGTGAGTGATGTGGCTGCGCGCCAGTCCTTTTTTTGCAATGGCGTCGCGTACCTTTTTTTCCATGGATAAACGAATGCTTTCATAAAGCGCGGCCTGTTTACTGTCCAAAGCAACCGAACGCAGTATTTCGGTTTTTACGGGTAATTCTTTAATCACTTCGGTCTTGCTGCGGCGCAGCATGAAGGGTGCAACCCGGCGGGCCAGGCGCTGACCTTGTTCTGCATCACCGTGTTTTTCGATGGGGGTGCGAAAGCGTTGTGTGAACTGTTTGTTTTCGCCAAGAAATCCGGGCATGAGAAAGTCAAACAGGGCCCAGAGTTCACCCAGGTGATTTTCCATGGGGGTGCCGGTCAGGCACAGGCGATGACGGGCCTTGATGTTGCGGGCAATGCGAGCCGCTTTGGCGCGTGGATTTTTAATTACCTGCGCTTCGTCAAGAATCAGATAATGGTAGTCCTGCGCCAGCAGGGGTTTTTCGTCGCGTGCCAGTAATGGATAGGTGGTAAGTACAAGGTCATGGTTGTTGATATCCTCGAAGTATTGTTGACGGTCGGGGCCTTGCAATATGAGCACGCTGAGTCTGGGGGCGAACTGTTCTGCTTCGCGTCGCCAGTTGCTCATCAGACTGGTCGGAGCGATGATCAAGCAGGGTTTGTCCATGCGTTTTCGCTCTTTTTCCAGCAACAGGTGTGCCAGTGTTTGCACGGTTTTGCCCAGTCCCATGTCATCGGCGAGAATGCCGTTAAACTCATAGCTGCGCAGAAATTGTAGCCAGTTTAGTCCTTGTTGTTGATAATCACGCAGGGTGGCTTTTAGTCCGCGTGGCAAGGCAACATCTTTAATGCCTTTGAAATTTTTAAGTTTGCGTCCTAATGTGCGCATGGCTTTACCGCCGCGCCAGTGCAGTTCGTTGCTGCAACTTTCTTCCAGTTCTGCCAGGCGTATGGCATCGAAGCGATTTAAACGCAGACTGCCATCGCTGCCCAGTGTATCGGAATCATAGAGTTCATAGAGAATCTGGCAAACGGGACGGATACGTTCGGAGGGTAGCTGGAGATACTGGCTGTCGCCAATGGGCAGGGTGAGTATGTCGGGCAGATTTTTCAGATCGTAACTGTTGAGGATTTCTGCGACCAGAGGGAGTAGCGGCAATTTGCGTCCCTGAATGTCGAGATCAAAACGCAAGTCGAACCAGTCGTTGTCTGTTTCGATTTCCACGTCCCAGTCATCGACGTGTAAAAACTGTAACCGGAAATCGGTGCTGCGTTCTACTTCCCAGCCTTCAGCTTCGAGTATGGGCAGCGTATCGTGCAGAAAGGTTTGCCAACGTTCGACCGATGCGACCAGGCCGTTTTCGTCCGGGCTTGAAAAATGAACGTCGCCGCTGTGTTCATCCTGAAAAAAGGCTTCAAAACCAGCGGCAAAGAGTTTTTCCATTTCGGCCTGTTCTGCCGGCAAATCCCGTTGAATACAGATGATTTGATTTTTTATCATCAGATTACGCACGGGAGTGGGGGGTCTTATTGTCAGTTCATGGTCGGCATAAGCAAAGCGCAGGCGCATGGTATGGGTGTGCTGTTTGTTATTTGCCCCCGGCTTATCGTGTAAATACAAACGGGGAACGGGTGCTTGTGATTCAATATGGACGGAGTCCATCGGTTGCGGTGGGGGCAGGGGCAGGCCGGGTAATGATGTCAGCAACTGCTGGCTGAATTCAGCGCAGGCTTTGGCAGGTACAACCGGTGCTGTGAGCAGCATGTCCCATTGTTTGGCATTGAAAGGTGTAGCGCTGAAATGTTCGGTAGTAGCATCATTTTCCTGTATCGGTCCGATAACCCCTGCCTCGGGATCAAGATACAGGGCGGGTTGGGTGTTGAGTACGATTGCCTCTGGTATGACGTTGATTTCCAGACGACGATCACCATTTTTTTCTTTATGCCAGTGGAATTGCAATTTGCGTGGCTCGCCAGACTGGAGGGGCAAGTCGCGGGTCTTTCTCCAGAAACAGCGTCCGGTATCGAGCATTTTGGACAACGCCAGAAAACCTGGCTCACCGGATAACATCAATGGTTGATAGCCCCACGTGTGCTTGTTCTGTGCATCAATGAGTTGACCAATTTCCTGGTCAATTTCCTGAACATAAGCGGGAAGTGAGTACTGGTTAACAAAGTTATGCAGTTCCACGCGCCGTCCCTTGCCAAATCCACCTTTTTTCAGGCAACGATTAATCGTAAATTGTACGGACAATGTTGCGGGTTGAGGCGAGGGCTGCAAAATATAGGTGAGAAATTCGGCATTGGTGGCATCCGGTTTGCTGGATGCGCTTCCGGTATTGATGAATTGATGCAGCCAGGCCAGACTGGTATCTGTTGAATTATGATTTACCACATCGGGAGCAGAATGAAATGTTAGACATGCTGCCACCACATGTTTGCAGTTGTAACCAACCGGGCAGCTGCATTCACCTTCGATGTTTATTCCACCATACTCAAGTCCATCAATGCTGATTTCCTGCGTGTAAACCTTATTGCCCCCCCCTTCGACTGATGTATATAAAACGACGAGATCGTCATCTATCTTGTCGACGCGCAGATCTTTTAACATGCCTTGCTGAAAGTAGCCCCAGCCACGGCTGTAGGTACCCGGGTCTGTTTCGTTTTTGATATCTGTGCGGGTGAGTCTGCTTGTGTGAATGGACATGAGTTTTTGGTATGAATCAATGTAAGAGCGTAAAGCTTTGCACTGTAAAATGACAGGGAATTGTTATCTCTGTTGTTGGCTGAGGCTCAGGCCATAGGGCCCCAAATCCGCAGTAAACGGTGACTGCACCAGTTCTTTGAGTGCGCCACTTTGTGCGTTAATGCGATAAGCGCTGATGTTGCCCGCACCATTATTGGCGACGTAAACGTACCGTGTTTTGTCATCCACCACCACGGCGTAAGGGAACCAGTCGGCACTGAAAGGCGAGCCTTTCACAGTAGTCAGCCTGCCGCTGGTGCTGTCCAGTGTGTAGGCGGAGACATCGTGTGTTCCCCAGTTGGCGGCGTAGACGAAGTGCTCGGTGGGATCTACTGTTACCGAATAGGGTTGGGCTCCGGCCTGGAAGGGTGAGCCTGGCACGGGTGACAGCTGGCCGTTATTCGGGTCGATGCGAAAGACTGATATTGTGGTGGAGCCATAATTGGCGACAAAGGCAAAGTGACCGCTGGGCGATACCTTGATGTAAATGGGACGGTCATCGGTGGCCACTGGTGTACCTGTGGGTTTGAGGGCACCGGTTTTGCGATCGACGCGATAGGCGCTGACGCTGGCAGCATCGAAATTGGTGACGTAGGCAAAACGGCCATCCGGTGTCAGGGTGACATCAATGGGATGCTGGCCGGTGGGGGCCGTAAAACCTGTGTCACGTATAGCCCCGGTGCTGGCATCGACGTGAAACACCGCCACGTTGTTATCGTCTTCATGGGTGACGTAGGCGAAGTGACCGTCCGGGCTCAAATGTACCGAGTCGGGATACTTGCCCGCAGCAAAGGGGGAGCCGGGTACAGGGCGCAGACTGCCATCGCTGGCAGACACTTCAAATACCGAAACACTGTCAGACCCCTGATTGGCGACGTAGACAAAGCGGCCATCGGGCAGGCTGTCCACCGATACGGGATAGCGTCCGGTTTTATACGGCGAGCCGGGTACCTCGTGCAGTTCACCGTTGCGCAGGTTTAGCTTGTACACGGAAAGATCATGTGCCGCCTGATTGGCAGAGAATAACAGTCGGGTATTGGCATCGAGGGACGTGTCGGCGTGACTGACACCACTTGTCCACAACAGACTCAGCAGCAATCCACTCGCGAAAATTCGCGTTCGCGGGTGGTTTTGTCCGGACTGAAAAAAACGATTAAAGAAACCAGGGCATGAGTGGCTGTGGACGCGCTGTTCGTTCATGGTGTTTCCTCCTGAACTTTTATCG
Source organism: Gammaproteobacteria bacterium (assembly GCA_013151355.1). Taxonomy (GTDB): domain Bacteria; phylum Pseudomonadota; class Gammaproteobacteria; order SZUA-152; family SZUA-152; genus SZUA-152. Next base: position 15,963 of record JAADIL010000251.1, on the reverse strand, counting down.
AATACTGTGAATGTTTTGCGGATTCAGTTTATCACAGTCGGGTGGCAGGTTTTCGCAGAATGGATATCAGCAGACTGATTATTGTTATTGCGCGTGGCGTTTTGTCTCGTCTGAAAGCACCTGCCGTTGGTGTCACGAAACAAACAGGATGCATGTTGTTCGTCTGAATCTCAAATGTTGGGAGTATATACTTCGCGGATGATGCACAGATTTTTATTACCAGTGTTCGGTTACCTGCCGTTATTTTTCCTGATCCTGTGTGCGTCGACAAAGGCTGCGCCAACCGGGTCAGTGCCTCAGGAGGTCGATCCGCGCGACTTCCCCAAAGCCTCTTTTCATCAGGGGTTGGCGGCGGTGCGTCTTGGTGAGAAATATGGCTATATTGATCGCAGTGGGCGGGTTGTTATTGCGCCCCGTTTTCAGTTTGCGCAGATTTTTTCGGAGGGGTTGGCCCGGGTGGTTGACAATGATCGCTCCGGTTATATTGATCAGACCGGACGTGTGGTGATCACACCGCAGTTCCACAAAGCATACAAATTCAGTGACGGCCTGGCCCGGGTATGTGCGCCACCCCGGGATCCGTCATTCCTGTTCCGGCTACTCCGCCTGATCGGATGGGATGATCACAACGCCTATCCCTGCGGTTACATTGACCGAACCGGAAAACAAGTTATCGATTACCTGTATCTGCCCTCTCATGGATTTGAAAATGGTTATGCGCAAGTGACCACCCTGGACGGTCAGGAAGGTTATATCGATCATGCCGGAAAATTTTATTCGACCCGGCCGGGGGAGTAAGGCATGCAAATTTCAGAATAAGGAGCAGTCCTGTAGATGTTTATGTTTAAAAAGAGTCTCGTGTGAAAATGTCAAACCTTTTGGTGAACGGGTATACGATGTTGTCATTTCTATATGGGAATCGATAATCCAGCGCAGTTCAGTAAGTACATTTTTCATTTTGGTGAAAACTGGAAGAGGGCCGACTCGATGGGTAAATCTGAAAAAATAAAACAGGGAATATTTGACATGAATGATAGTATTGCTAATTTTGGTTACATGTTTATTAAGCACTGTAACAGCGGTGTATGATTATATTCTATATTTTGAATTATTCTAATTCTAATTCTGCTTTGTTAAATTTAACTTGTTGAAATTTATAAATAAACTATACTTCCCGAATATGAATACGGGAAACATTAAAATCGCAAAAGGAGGTGTTCCCGCAACCGGGCCTCCGACAACAAAACTCAACTAAAAGGAGCCACCATGACCAACCTCTTACAGAGGCTATGGTCGATGACATGGGATCGTTTATAAGCCACTATTCACGTCTGTTTCAAGTCCACAAAAGAAATGCCAGTGAGCGTGCATCTCAGTACCGCAAAGGCCTGTTGCAATCCCGTCAAAGGAATATGAAAAAAATGGCTGAAGTTGTTCCGGATACAGACGAACAATCCCTCCAGCAGTTTTTGTCTGACTCACCTTGGGACTATCAGGCTGTCATGAACCAGGTGGCAGAAGATACCAATGTGATACTGGGAGGAAAAGATAGTGCCTTATTGATTGATGAAAGCAGCATTGTCAAGAAAGGCAACCACTCGGTAGGGGGTTCTCGCCAATGGTGCGGTCGATTGGGAAAAGTGGATGATTGCCAGGTGGGTGTATTTTCGGCATTGTCCAAAGGCAGTGATGTTTGTCTGATTGATTCAGAACTGTATTTACCAAAAAACTGGATTGAAAGTATAGAGCGATGTGATAAAGCGCGTGTGCCGATAGAAAAACGGAAGCTGATCAGCAAGCTGGATATTGCCTTAACGCTGGTAAAACGTGCAAGAAATAATAATCTGTAATTTGGTTGGGTAGGTGCTGACAGTTTTTATGGACGTGACAATTATAAAGAACGACAACCCAATAATTTCTGTGGATACAAAAAAGAAAGAACTTGTCGGAAACTTCAAAAATACAAGGGGAATATGGCGCAAAAAGGAGATCCTGCAGAAGTTCTTGATCATGATTTCAGAAGCTATGGTGAAGGTGTTGCTATTCCATACGGAGCTTACGATATCCGAAAAAATGAAGGTTTTGTAAATGTTGGAACAACATCGGACACTTCAGAATTTTCTGTTAACAGTATCTGGCAGTGGTAGAGACACTTTGAAAAAAAACATTATCCTGATGCATTCGAAGTATTAATATGTGCAGATGGAGGAGGCGGTAATAGCAGTAGAAGTCGTGCATGGAAGTTTTATTTGCAAGAACTTGCGAATAAAACTGGACTATCCATCACAGTGTGTCATTACCCACCAGGCACAAGCAAGTGGAATAAAATTAAACATAGAATGTTTTCTTTTATATCAATGAACTGGAAAGGTAAACCACTTGAAAACTACGAGGCGGTTATAAAACTGACCTCTGGTACAAAAACAAGTAAAGGGCTAAAAATAAAATCCAAATTAGATAAGTCGGAATATAAAAAAGGGAAAAAATTCTGATGATGAATTCAAAGAACTCAATCCAAAATTCCACAAAAATTTCCCCATCTGGAACTATAAAATAACACCTTTTGAATAGTTATATTGTTCAAGTTACTTTCTGGAAAGCTCTCTGGAAAACCCTATGGCGTTGATATTTTCGAACATACCGCCGTCACGCATGAAAAATCTACAACAGGTTATCGAGATTATAGAGCAACGACATCAAAAAAATCGACGAGATATCCAGTTAAAACCCCGGCAAGACCATAATCTATGCCGCTGGGCAGAATGCGGGTAATTTAAAGTAACAAAGTAGAACTAATTTAAAACTGTAAAACGAGAGGAGAATGCACAGATTAGAGTAACAACAGGGAGGGTGTTTGGTATTTTTGCGGATGTCTTTGAAATGAATAAGAGGGCAGGATAATGAATATGAATAAATTAAGAATATCATTCGTTTTTTCGGCAACAAGTCTGTTTTTATTGAGTGCAAGTGTTGTCGCAAAGGATCAGCATCATAAAAACTATTTACCGCCTCCATCCGTAGATAGTAATTTTCACGATAATGGCCACCCGGCAAAAGCCAAAGTAGTATTGGGTAAATTTCTTTTCTTTGACAAAATTCTTAGTGGCAATAAAAATATTTCTTGCGCAACATGCCATCATGGCCTGACTGATACCGGTGATGGATTATCCTTGCCTGTCGGTGAAGGTGCGCGTGGTACGGGTATCATTCGGGATACCGGCACGGGGGCTGACGCAGTGTATGAACGTGTTCCACGTAATGCACCGCCGTTATTTACGCTTGGCGCAATTGAGATAGATACGCTGTTTCATGATGGGCGCGTTCAGGTCGATGCAGCACAACCTGGCGGCTTCAAAACACCCGCAGGCGATGACTTGCCTTTAAATCTTGAGAATGTGATGGCAGCGCAAGCTATGTTTCCGGTGACATCGGCAACTGAAATGGCTGGCCAGGCAGGAGAAAATCCGGTTGCCGATGCTGTAGCTGCGGGGAATCTTGCTGGTACTGGCGGGGTTTGGGAGCTGCTTGCTGATCGCTTACGAAATATACCGGAATATGTTTCACTGTTTAATGAAGCATTTGGTACCACAGCGAATCAAATAACATTTGTGCATGCGGCCAATGCAATATCAGCATTTGAACGGGTGGCCTGGCGTGCCGATAACAGTCCTTTTGACCGCTTTCTTCGGGGTGATAAAAAAGCCATGAGCAAATCGGCAAAAAAAGGCATGAAACTGTTTTATGGAACGGCTGGATGTTCAACTTGCCACAGTGGTACCTACCTGACTGACATGGACTTTCACGCAATAGCAATGCCACAGATTGGCCAGGGTAAAGGGCATGGGTCAGGTGGGTACGAAGATATGGGCCGTGCTGCGGTAACCGGTGATGCTAATCAACGTTATCAGTTCCGCACTCCTCCTTTAAGAAATGTTGCCTTGACCGGTCCCTGGGGCCATGACGGTGCTTTTGATACGCTGGAAGGCGTTGTACGCCATCATCTTGACCCGGAAAAATCACTGGATGATTATGACTGTAGTACAGAGCCTCGATTACCTTCACGAGCAGACCTTGATGCACTGGATTGTTTTGTTATGAATGACCCGGCATTGGTAATGAATATCAAAAATGCTAATGAGCTTGGCAAAACAAATCTCAACGAAAAGAAAATTGCATACCTGATGGATTTTCTGCATGCGTTGACCGATCCAAACAGTGTAGACATTCGATACGATGTACCACGCGCAGTGCCCAGTGGTTTGCCACTTGCTGATTAAAAGCTGTAATGACCAGGTTGGTAATCGTTAAAAGGGGATACTGCCAATGTCATCAAGTTAAGGAATGGGAATGAAATAACTTGTGCATTTTTAGTCTGCGTTGGCACGTTCTTCTCTCACATCAAATAGAGACGTGATTTATCACGTCTCTATTTGATATCAGCTGATAAAAATCAATTTGTTCGTTTATTTGCAGAATTGTTGAACTGTTGCCAGGAAATGTATTTTTTCAGGGTTCCTCATATTTTTTCAGTATTTCATCTTCCTTTTCAACCTGTTTCTGGAGTTGCTCCGGAGTGAGGTTCATTTTTTTCAGCCATGCCTGAGAAGTATTATGAGTTTGTAGTACGTCATGTCCCAGATAAGTGCGCTCAAGTATTTCGGTGAACCGAAAGCTGTCATCACTAAAATGATCAAACAGTTTGTTCTGCGTATTTTTATTCGCAAGAAAACGGAAAGAAATATCAACGACGGTAAATTTTGCTACCCCTTTTTTATCCAGCATCCTCAATTCGGTTAATTCTTCACTGTCGACCGGGCCGACTTTACGCATCGACAGATTTTCACCATCCAGATACAGAATATTTTGTTTTACCGCGAATTCTTCCAGCGTTTTTTTTAATTCTGTAGCCGGGAGGGGTTTTAGCAAAAACTCGTCAGCACCTGCTTCAAGGCAGGGTGCCTTGTTGTCCAGGCTTGCGCTGTAGGCGATAACCGGGAGGTAAGTGGTGTTTTGCCGGATTGCCTGAATGGCTTCAATACCGTTCATCACGGGCATGTTTACGTCCATCAGACAAAGATCATAATTCACCGCCCCCTTTTTGCCGCTTTTATGAACGCGCTCAACAGCTTCCTTGCCGTTAACGGCGAGATCAACATTGTATCCCCAGTTAGTCAGCAGCCTTTGATGGAGCATACGGATGGCGGGGTGATCTTCGGCGATGAGTACTTTCATTTTTCAACCTCCTTGCTGATAACGATAAATAACCTTGCAGATCAAGCCCAAAAACATTTCAATGTTTTTGTCAGGCACCTGTCGGACCTGGTCTGGGTGATGATCGTAGTGAGAGAAGGCCATTTTGAGTCCATTTTTTTGATCATTTGGGGCGAATATTGCGCATACGTTTAATTGTGATCGAGAAAATGAGCCAAAACGGCTTTCCCGCAGCAGATTCCATTCTGGATTCGACGGGCGTCTGGTTTCTCAATGCTTCAAGCCGCATCCGGCTTTATATTGTCCCGCCCGGTTTGCTGGTTGAGTCAATTGAAAACCCCGTCAACGGGGCCATTTTTTCCTGGGTAGTCAGAACTGGATGAGCGAATCTGGTTGTTGTGAGATAAAGGGTTCTCTCTTGCATTATCACTTCCCCCTTTCTGGCGTCGCAGGTGATCAACTATATGTATTTACTGGTATTTTTCTGCGTTTAATATGCCCCTGATGTGCCGGCATGTCACTATTGTTGCAACCGGGGTGAAATTTTTTTAGTCGATCATGACTTCATGTTCTTTATAATTTTCGATTAAATAACGAATATTGAATGCAATCGTGAGCCTGTTCATGATGTGCATACAGACCATTCCGCCATCGCGAAAATTTGACAAGTGGGTCCTGCTGACATTTATTTTCATCGATAATTTATTGATAGAATCAATACCATCTTTGCGTTTATTAATGTTTGTTAATTCTTCTCGTAAACGTGTGACAAGATTGTCCATCCCGATGACATCATATTTGGGCAGGCTCTGAATGAGTTGTGCCGCTTTAGTCAGTACATCAACTGTTTCCTGAAAGGTGATTTTTTTGCCGGATTCCAGCTCATGGGTGAGTTGTTCTACAGAATGCAGACCGCTTCCATGGCTGAAAAGTTGTAAAACAGATGCAGTTTTTTTCATGGCAAATGCCTCCTTAATATCCTGGATGCAACAATAGTGGCAACATGGCCTGGTTGTCAACAGCAATAACATCCAGACCGGGAGTCCCTTCCCAATCCAGGGATTTAACGGCTTTTAATACTTGAATAACAACAGCTTCCGGGTGTTGTTCCACTCTGGAAGGCCTACTCTTCCCTTCCACTCTTCGGGTACTCTCACAGTACCAAAGAGAGTATCCCATAGTGTCACCGTTGCGTAGTTCCAACGATGTAGTCCCCGCTCATGATGAATCAGGTGTTGTTCCGGTAATTGCATGAAATAGCCGACCCATCGCAAGCGTGCAGGCGTGTGAATATTGGAATGATGGAAAATTTCCAGCATCGACTCGATAATTAAAACGCAGAAAATAATTTCGACACCGATACCCAAAAACTTTCCGACGGCCAATATCACCAGTGAGTCAATGATCATTTCAACCGGATGGCGCCAGAACGTCACCCGTGTATCCATATGTGCTGGTGCATGATGCATATAATGCACAAAGCGCCACAGGAAGCGGTTGCTATGCCGAACCCGGTGATACCAGTAAGCAACAAATGAATAGATCAGATAGGCTGTTAATACCTGACCCCAAAATGGCCAATCCTGTAAAGGTTGCCAAACTGGAGAGATATAGGGCCAAATTGCCAACAGTCCGCTTAACCACATAATGGCGAAAAGCATCAGTCCGCACCAATGCTTAAACCACGTTTTTGGGATTGGAAACTGACGGGCAGGTTTTGCACGCTCCAGTGAAAACAGACTCAAAAATAATATTATTTCCAGTACGCTTAATTCGTACATTTTTTCCTCCTTACGTTTGTTGTTATCTGACACTGCATAACCCGGGTCAGAGAGCGATTGTCTCTGAGTATCAGAAATAATTGCTCTCTGACCCGGTTTTTACAGAACCATCAATTTACCACCGGCGCAGGGCTGGCCTTTGATTATTCCACTTGTTTTTCTGCGAGATTATTCAACTTTTTGGTTGATAGTGTGGGTTATTCCGCTATACTGAACCATATGGTTGAATATACGAATGACAAGATTCTTTCTGAATTATTGAAAGCCGTCAGTGATACGACTCGCCGCTCGCTGTTAACGAAGCTTTGCCAGCAGGGAACCAGTCGGGTAACCGACCTGGCCAATTATTATGATATGTCACTCAATGCGGTATCCAAGCACATAAAAATTCTGGAGAAAGCCGGACTTGTTACGCGTAAAACGATGGGTAGAACCCACTGGATTGAAGCAAACCTGGAGCAGGTTAGTATCATTGAAAGATGGTTTAAAGAACTCAAGTCGATCTGGGAATTACGCCTGGAAAGACTTGACGAAATATTGAATAACGGAGATGTTAAAAATGACTGATTTAATGCTAAGTGTGACTAAAATAATTCATGCACCAATTGAAAGAGTATTTGATGCGTGGTTAAACCCGGAAACATTATCTCAATTTATACTGCCAATGCCGGGTATGCCGCAGCCACAAACAAAAACTGATGCATGCGAAGGGGGAAATTTCACGATAATCATGCAAGTTGGAGATGAAAAAATTCCTCACACCGGAAAATATCTGGAAATCAGTCGTCCGAATAAACTGGTCTTTACCTGGGTGTCTCCATTTTCAACGGATGGCAGTACTGTTACATTAAAATTTGGCAAACTGAAAGAAAATGAAACGACTGTTGAATTGATTCACGTCAAATTTATTGATGAAGAAAGTCGCTCAAATCACGAAGGTGGCTGGGGCAACATTTTGGATAAATTGAATGATGTACTGGATAAATAAACGACCCCGCAGCAAGCTGACGGGGTATTAACGTCACACCGGCGAACGGTGTCCAGGGGTTTCAACCTCTGGATTCTGGCCTGCGCCAGAATGACGGTATTCGCAGCAAGCTGCGGGGAATTGAACCCATTGAGATTAAAGGAGAGAGTATTGAACCTTGAATGGTTATATTCACAGAGTGAAATTGACTGGAAGGAATTATCCGATTTATATAAAGCGGCTCCACTGGGTCATAAAAAACCGGAAGATTTGGAAGAGGCATTTTCAAACAGCATGTTCAAGTGTTTTGTTCTTGACGCCGGAAAATTGATTGGTGTTGGCAGGGCGCTCGCGGATGGCGTTGATTGTTCATATATTTGTGATGTGGCGATTTTACCGGCTTATCAAGGTGCCGGAATCGGTAAAGATATTGTGTCAACTCTTGTCAAGTTATCGACAGGCCACAAGAAAATTATTTTGTATGCATACCCGGGGAAAGAACAATTCTACAAAAAACTGGGTTTTAGACATATGAGTACCGCGATGGCCATTTTTGAAAATCAGGACAGGGCTCTTGAAGTGGGGTTGATTAGTGAAACCTGATGACCCCGGACTCTGGCTGGAATGTTTTATGTTCAGTGAAAAGAGAGATTTAAAATCAGATGTCTGGATATTTTTACTTTCGCTTATAAAGTAATATAGAAAAGGCATCAAGAGCATGACATTGCACGCCCTCCTCATTCCATGGCTGTGTTGAAATTCCTTACAATAGATTGGCTATTATTCGCCATTTTGCCCTGTCATGGAATGCACAGAATGGGCACTGAGTACCTGAATCGAAAACACTATGGGTATAGTCATTGAAAGAAAGCCAAAATAATAGTCAACACACTGTGTGTTAGGGATGTTATTGCATACATGTCCCTTAGCCTGCCGGAACCGCAAAAATCAAAACAAATGCCAGAATGATTCCAATAAAAACAAATAAACAACGTTCTTTAATATTATTGCAAACAGAGAAAGCAACAACACACTGCAATAAATAATAAAATGCAAATGCCCGTGATGCCAGTGTAATGATTTCAAAGGTAGACCCGGACCAGGATAAAAGCATAGCAGTCACACCGACTAATAAATAACCCCAACGTGTATCAATACGTTGTTTGCTTGTCTCCTTCAGGTTTTCCGCTGCCGCAAGTGTATCAGCCACTGCGGCAGAAAACTGGGACATGCTGGCCGCAATAATTAAGGGTATGGGCAAGAGTAGTGATACTGTAGCAGCCAGAACAATCAGGCTATTGTCGTCATAAACACCCTCTAACACCGATACAACAGGCTGCGCCAGGGCAACAAATAAAACATAAATACTGAGTGAAAAATATTGTGACCAGCGTGAGGCCCGGATACGGGTTGACGCATCAAAATGCTCCCCCAGGTATCGGGTTGTTTCAAATCCCTGAACAATAATAAGCGTGCCTGCAACAATGGTAACAATTTCCCAGGTGCTTCGGTCAGGCATATCTGGCAGCGTGAGTTGCTTGAGTGTGAGATATTGATTGACATCATATGCCGCAAACATCACCAGCAATAATCCCAGTATTGCAATGGTTATGTACAGTGCCCAGCGTTCAAGTTTTTCCAGAGGTTTCAGGCCACCAAAAAGACCAATGACCGTAATTGCTGCGATAATAGTGGTTGTTAACAGGCTTTTGTTAAATGTGGTGTCAAGCTCAAAGCTGGCCAGTACAAACGAAGAAAGTATATGCACATACAAACAAACTGAAACCACATAAGGGACGTGCACGCAATAACATCCCTGTCTTGCATCTCATCTTCAGCCCGTCTTTGCCCGTTCTTCAATCAAAAAAGCTCGAAATAGAACGACTATTCCTGCACTTTTTTTCAATCAGAACGAACAAATACAGACTAAATATGAGCGCCAGATCGGGATGTTATTACGTGCGCGTCCCTAAGCTGCCACCAGCGCAAAAGCAGAAAGTTGCTCTGCAAATACAGTGATTGATTTTTTTCCTTTGGCTAATACAGGTTCTGCACACAATATATTGTGTCTGACAATACTGCCGACCAGAAAAGCGATGAATGCGACGACGATCATTGCCAGTAATGCATAAGGACCAACAGCACTTGCCAAAATGGGCACAACAACCAGGAAGCCACTGCCGAAAATTGATGCCAGCGGAGTGCTCATAGCAGGGATTATCCGGCTTGCCGACATGTTGTCTGTTTTTATATTACAATCAGAATCGTTACAGTATGGTTTTTTTGACATATTTCCCTATCCTTTATACTGAGCTTGATGGATATGCGAACGATTCAGAGGGGAACGGGAAGTATAAGCCGCCTTCCCTCCCGAATCCAAAAATATCCTGGTGGATGAGTTTCCAGAAAATACAATTAATTGACTCAAGACTGGATTAACAGGTATGTCAATGACACAAAACTTCGGAATAAATACCACAGTGTCTGTTCTTGCTGTAAACGCCGGTAGTTCCTCGTTACGTTTGAGCCTGTTTGTGCAAACTGAAGACGGGCTGGAGCGGTTGGCCGGGGTGCATCACAGTGGTATCGACATTCCGGATTCATCTCTGCTGGAACGTTTTATTGCCTCGTTTGATGCCGTTGAGATTACACAAGTTGTGCATAGAGTGGTACATGGTGGGGAGCGGTTTACTATGCCTTGTTTGATTGACGCTGCCGTGGAAACAGAGATTGAACGATTGATACCGCTGGCACCTTTGCATAATTCAGTGGCGCTTGAGTGGATTCGGCTTGCTCGCGGTCTGTTCGGTGAGCAGGTGCCCCAGGTGGCTGTATTTGATACGGCGTTTTATCATTCGTTGCCAAAGGTGGCAGCGACTTATGCATTGCCACGTGAACTGTGTCAGGAGCTGGGTATTCGTCGTTATGGGTTTCATGGTATTGCCCACCGGGCAATGTTAAGTCGTTGGCAGGAAATCAGGCCGGAAGTTAAAGATGGCGGTCGGGTTATTTCTGTGCAACTTGGTTCAGGCTGCTCCATTACCGCTATTAATCATGGTGTGCCGGTGGATACATCCATGGGTTTTTCACCGCTGGAAGGTTTGCTGATGGCGACTCGTTCAGGGGATGTCGATCCAATGGTGGTGACTTGTTTACAACGGCAAGCAGGATTGAATATAGAGGAAGTCGAGCGGTTGTTGAATAAACAAAGTGGTTTGCTTGGTGTCTCCGGTGAAAGTCATGATATGCGAGTGTTGCTGAACTCTGACAGTCCGGATGCTGAATTGGCGGTTAATTTATATTGTTATCGTATACGCAAATACATAGGTGCTTATCTGGCCGTGTTAGGTGGTGCCGATGCCATTTTGTTTGGCGGTGGTGTGGGTGAAAACAGCCCGCAGGTCAGGGCGAAAATTCTTCAGGGTATGGAATGGTCAGGTGTGCAACTGAATCTGTTCGATAATGACAACGCGGCTGGAAAAGAGATATGTATCAGCGCTGTGACGGGTAAAACTGAAGTGTGGGTGATACCGGTGGATGAAGCACAAGTGATGGCACTTGATGCGGTGACTATAATGGCGGGCAGGGGAGACTCATTATGAATAATACGATCAACACTGATACTGCAAAGCAGCCACTGTCCTCCAGTGAGTTGGCGCGAATCAACGCCTATTGGCGCGCTGCCAACTATCTCTCGGTGGGGCAGATTTATTTGCTGGATAATGCCCTGCTCAAAAAACCGTTGACACTCGAGCATGTCAAAACGAGATTGCTTGGCCACTGGGGGACTACGCCGGGACTGAATTTTATTTATGCCCATCTGAATCGTGTAATCAGGCGCGATGACCTGAGTGTGATTTATCTCGCCGGGCCAGGTCATGGTGGCCCCGGTCTGGTGGCGAATACTTATCTTGAAGGCACCTATAGCGAGTTTTATCCCAATATCAGTCAGGATGCCGAAGGAATAAAAAAACTGTTTAAACAGTTTTCTTTTCCCGGCGGCATTCCCAGCCATGTAGCACCGGAAACTCCGGGCTCTATCCATGAAGGTGGTGAGCTGGGTTATGTGCTTTCCCATGCCTATGGAGCGGTGTTAGACAATCCCGATTTAATTGCTGCCTGTGTGGTGGGTGACGGTGAGGCAGAGACCGGGCCACTGGCAACCGCCTGGCATTCCAACAAGTTTCTTGATCCTGCCACCGATGGTGCAGTGTTGCCGATACTGCATCTTAACGGGTACAAAATTGCGAACCCCACCGTGCTTGCCCGGATCAGTCACGATGAACTGGAAAAACTTTTTATTGGTTACGGTTACCAACCTTATTTTGTTGAAGGTGCTGATCCTGATGTTATGCATCAAAAAATGGCGGCAACACTGGATATGGCTGTCGCCGAGATAAAAAACATCCAGGAGGGTGCCAGACTTCATGGTAATCAGATCCGGGCACGCTGGCCGATGATCATATTGCGTTCGCCCAAAGGATGGACGGGTCCAAAAGAAGTGGATGGTAAAAAAGCTGAAGACTACTGGCGCTCTCATCAGGTGCCGTTTGGTAACCTGGCGACAGCGCCGGGGCATCTTGAGTTACTTGAACAATGGATGAAAAGTTATAAACCGGAGGAGCTGTTTGATGATAACGGTATTTTGCGGGAAGAGCTTGCGGCACTGGCACCTGAAGGCGAACGGCGCATGGGAGCTATTCCTCATGCCAACGGAGGTCAGTTGCTGAAAGATTTGATTATGCCTGATTTTCGCGATTATGCACTGAAGGTAACACAACCGGGGCAGAGTGCAGGCGAAGCAACACGCACCATGGGAAAATTACTGCGTGATGTGATGAAACTCAATGCCGAGGCAAAAAACTTTCGTATATTCGGCCCGGACGAAACCGCTTCCAATCGACTGGGTGCATTGTTTGAAGTCACAAACCGGGCATGGCAGGCGCAAACCCTGCCGGAAGATGACTACCTTGCAAAGGATGGCCGTGTTATGGAAATCCTCAGTGAGCATACCTGTCAGGGTTGGCTGGAAGGTTACCTGCTCACCGGTCGGCACGGTCTCTTTTCCTGTTATGAGGCCTTTATTCATATTGTTGATTCCATGTTTAACCAGCACGCCAAGTGGCTCAAAGTCACCAGTAAAGAAATTCCCTGGCGACGGCCCATTGCGTCGCTGAATTATTTATTGACCTCTCACGTCTGGTCAGGATCACAACGGGTTCTCTCATCAAGACCCCGGGTTCATTGATCATGTGATGAATAAAAAGGCGGATATCATTCGTGTTTATCTGCCACCGGATGCCAATACCCTGTTGCATGTTACTGACACCTGTTTGCGTTCAAAAAATCTCATCAACGTTATTGTCGCGGGCAAACAACCTCAACTCCAGTGGCTCACCATGGATGCCGCGATTAAACACTGTAGTGCAGGCATTGGTATCTGGGACTGGGCCAGTAATGATCAGGGCGGTGAACCGGATGTCATCATGGCCTGTGCCGGTGATGTACCCACGCTGGAAATCCTGGCGGCCGTGGACTTGTTACGACAACACCTGCCCGAGCTGAAAGTCAGAGTGATTAACGTAGTGGATTTGATGACGCTGCAACCGCAGAGTGAGCACCCGCACGGACTGGCAGACAAGGACTTTGACACGCTGTTCCTGATTAATACCCCGGTGATTTTTGCTTATCATGGTTATCCCTGGCTGATTCATCGTCTGACCTATCGTCGCGCATGTCATCACCATTTACATGTGCGGGGTTACAAGGAAGAAGGTACCACCACCACACCTTTTGATATGGTCGTACTTAACGACATGGATCGTTTTCATTTAGTGGAAGATGTTATTGATCGTGTGCCCTCTCTTACTGCAAACGCGGTTTATCTCAAACAAAAAATGCGTGACAAATTGACCGAACACAAAGCGTATATCGTTGAGCATGGACAAGATCTGCCGGAGATTCGTGACTGGAAATGGTCTGTTTGATTTTTTACATTCCTTATTTCAATAAAAAACCCCCGGCATGACCGGGGGCTGTGTTTCCTTTAAATGTTACTGTCAGTCAGTTTTTATTGGAACACTTCCACGAAGGACATCATGCCGGTGTCAGCATGTTCGAGGATGTGACAATGGAACTGCCAACCGCCTGAGCGTCCCCGTTTACCGATGCTGAGGTCGGCATTTTCGATCACAGCCATGCCGCCATTCGCTTCGATATCTGCACCGGTGAGGCCTTCAGCGGGCGAGAAATCGATGGCAATTTTGGTCATTGACATCGAACCCATGGGACCAACCCGGGCAGGCAGGTTGACCATATCAACATTTTCCAGTTGCGGTGCAGGCACCACTTCCAGCACGTTGCCATCCTTGTCTTTGTAAATGGTTTCCAGTACCTGGAAGAAGAAACCGTGCAGATGGAAAGGATGGTCGCCGCCCGTCATGTTGGCCAGGTTCCATACCTGAATTTCACCGACTTGTGCGTCAGGTGCATCGTGGGTAGTGATCTCGTTAAAGGTTTTACCGTTGATGAGGAACTTGATCATGCCGTTGGCCATGGGCATGCTGTGGCCAAACTTGAGCGTGGTCTCGGCAGCTCCGGCAGTGTCGATAGGCTCAATGGTGCGCAGATGTTCAGGCAGTTTGAGTTTTTTGGCATGTTTGTGGCCTTTCTTGAAGACCAGGCGCATGAGCGGAATGTCAGGATAGTTACCATCCATCTCGTCGTCGCCCATCATCACCATACCGTTGTCCATGATATCAATGGTGTGACGACCGCGGGCGGTATCCTTCCAGTACACGACCAGCTCGGTACCCGGTTTACCTTTGGGAATAAACATGATGTCGGCGCGTTGGCCGGGCACCAGGAACACGTCATCCATGTCCTTGATGGGTGTTTCCAGCAGACCGCCGTCACCACCGATGCGGGTCAGTTTGTGGCCCGGCACGACAACACGCATGAAGCGTGTATTGGCGATATTCACCATGCGCCAGCGGATGGGTTCACCCGATTTGACGTGCATGGTGGGCATTTCACGACCGTTAACCAGCAGAGTATTGCCGGTGCGGCCATTGATTTTTTTCAGCAGGACTTCTTCCGGAGTACCCACGAAGGCTTCTTCGATCTGGCCGTTTGCGTCAAGCAGCACATCATCGAGTACCAGTATTCGCTGTTTGGTTTTGCGAATGTGCTTGTTGATATCGCGTTTTTTCTCGGATACCAACAGAGCGCCTGCCAGACCTTTTTCGACCTGTTCATTAGAGCGAACATGCGGGTGATACCAGAACAGAGAAGCCTCTTTCAGCTCGTATTGATAAGTGAAAGTTTCACCAGGCTGTAAAGGGTTTTGTGCGACTGATGCGCCATCCATGTCCGCAGGCAGACGCAGGCCATGCCAATGGATAGTGGTGGGCTCAGGCAGGTTGTTGGTGAAATGGATGATCAGAGTGTCGCCCACAGTGCCGCGAATCAGTGGCCCTGGCACCGTGCCGTTGTAGGAGTAAACTTTGGAAGGTACGCCGGGGATCATCTCCACATAATCTTCGCGTGCTTCAAGGTTGATTTCCACAATATGTGGATCGGGATTGATATCTTCCAGCAGTTGCAAGCCGAAGGCTTCGGCTTTGGTGCGCTTGCTGAAGTGTTTGTCGTGACGTTTGTGATGGCGTTTGTCGTGATGTGGTTTGTGGTGCTCTTGTTGATGCCGTTTTTCGTGATTGCGGTCGTGCGATTTACCTGCATTGGCAAGTGGTAGCGCGAGCGCAAGACAGAGTGATGTTGCGATGATTAATGGTTTCATATCGCGGTGTCTCCTTGTTTTTTATTCAGACAACCCCCGCTGAAATCCTTCAAGGATCTCAGCAAGCCCGTGTATGCCTCCCTGGCATGGTGTGAATCTTGTTAACTGTGGCTCGATCAAGTTCTCGTTATGTTTCGAGCAGCTAACGTTATATGGAATAGCATCAGACTCTTCCGGCAGTCAAATAATTGACGGAGTGTCCAGGG
>JAADIL010000010.1 GCA_013151355.1 Gammaproteobacteria bacterium | reverse complement strand
AATAACGGATTGGCCGCCAATGATGCTGCTATTGGCAATATGGTGCTTGGAAACATTACTGCCACTACAATCAACTTAAACGCCAGCGAAGGCGCTATCGTTGACCAGTCCAGCCGTTTAACGGCAGATACCGTCACACTGGTCGCTGCATCAGGGATTGGTGGTGGTAGTGCCATTAATACTGTCACGTCCACATTAAGCGTTATTAACGCTTCTTTCGACGGTGCAGACGAGCGATCGGGAGCGGCCAATGTCAATGTACTGGCAACATCAGGGACCATCAACATCGACAATACCGGTAATGTCATCATCAATGATCT
This sequence comes from Gammaproteobacteria bacterium, assembly GCA_013151355.1. Classification (GTDB taxonomy): domain Bacteria; phylum Pseudomonadota; class Gammaproteobacteria; order SZUA-152; family SZUA-152; genus SZUA-152. The sequence goes on along the minus strand of JAADIL010000010.1, from coordinate 11,856 downwards.
TCGCAATACCGGCAGTGCCGCCGATGATTCCAACAGTGACGGTAACATTACCCTGACGAATGCGGGCAAGGTTACCCTGAACGTTACCAGCAGCAGCGGTGCTATTGACGCCAACTACGGTGGCAGCATCAGTGATTCCCGCTATGCCGGTGACGTTACGTTAAGTGCTGAAGGAAATAACATCTCAACCCTGGGCGTCGGTACTCTTTCAGGTAACGCAGATATCATCGCTGAAAACCTTGTTGTAAACGGCGTCTCCGGGTTTGGTACCCAGAGTAGCCCTATCGGATTAAGGGTGAATGAGAACTTTTCGCTACTCGCCCGTTCTGGCGCTAATGGTGCCGTATATTACCTTGGGAGCAGTCCGGACAGTGTCGTTACCACTGCCGATTTGTTGCAACTGGCTATTCAGGGGTTTACCGGGATATCGAGCCAGCAACTCATTGATATTGAAACTCTGGGTGAAATTGATCAGGCCATCTTTACTGAAGTCAGAAACTATAATTATGATGACGTCGCCATACTGTTACCCGCCGATCAACGTTATGGCAATGACGATGAAGAGGAAGAAGACAAGCAGAATGAAAAGTAGTTATTGAATAATTTCTCTGTGGTGGAAAATATATATTCAGAGGCTGCTGCATCATAAAAATTCGGTAAGTATGGTGGATAGTGCATTTCAGAATGATATTCAGCGTATATGTTTTAGCATTATCGAAATACGTAAACGATTCCTCGCTATTTGTAAAAACTCCCTTGGAATGAAAAATATAACTGCGATCAGCATGCAGTTATCGATAATATGATTTTGATCAAAAATGGATAATGATGGTTAGTGTAATAACGAAAAAAATCAACGCTTTAATATTTATTATTATCAGTGTTTATAGTTCGATTGTAACGGCAGGTTTTTTGGAAATGCCGGAAATTGAACAATTTCAGGATGCGGAAGAAAAAACTCTGCTTCGGGATCTGGATGTGCCTGCGGTACGTGACCGCTCGCCTGATCCAGCCGCCGGGCCGAGACTTGCGGTCTCGGAATTCAGGATACAGGGGCTGGTTGAATTTCCGGAGTTAGGCATTACTCGTGAAACGTTAACTAAACTGGTTGAAAATATTCGTTTTATTATTATGGGAGAAGGCAAGCTTCTCGAATCCGGTTATACCATTGATGAGTTAGGCGAAATATCGGATCTTCTCGTCGAGATTGAGGAAGAGACTTTAGAGCGGCATGTTTCTCCACTCGAAGTTCAAAAACTGGTTTGGTTAATCAGGGAACAACGCGGAAAACGCGGTGTTACCCTGGGCCAGATTGAAGCTGTTGCAAACAAAATCACCAGTTTTTATCGGGAGCGTGGCTTTATTCTTGCCAAGGCTTTTATCCCCAAACAACGTGTTCGAGATGGAGTCGTCAGCCTTACCTTGTTGCTCGGAATATTGGGGGAGGTCTCGATAAAAAACAATGATATGTACGATGCTGAGTTATTACGCTCGGTCTTTGACGATCTTTTAGCGAAACCCGTTACCAACAAAATGGTAGAAGAGAATTTATTTATTATCAATAGTTTTCCGGGTATTAATGTAGATGGTTATTTTGAACCGGGTTACCAGGTAGGTGATACACGACTCAATATTAACGTTAAAAACGAGGCTCGCTACAATGCCAACCTCAGAGTTGATAATCATGGCACAGAAGAATCCGGTTTATACCGGTTTTATGCTGACATTCAGATGAATAACCTGTTGGGTATAGCTGATTACATGAAAATTGGTATATTGCAGGCAAAATCACCAGACAACACGACATACTGGCAGTTGGCATTTGAAAGTAATTTTTTTAGTCCCCGCTTCCGGATGGGTATTGAATCATCACGAAATCAATTTGTCGTGGACCAAACAATTTCCGTAAACATTGATTTGAGTGGTGAAGTCGATGTTCTGGGGATATATGGTAAATACATACAAGAACGTGGGCGCACAAAGAATAGTCATTATGAGCTTCGATCGGAAACAATAAAATCTGATGTGCAAAGCATCGGTGCTCCCGATAGTGAAGAATTAGGGCATTTTTCGATAAAATATAAACTGGATTATCTGGATGATGCAAACAAGCGTTTATACGACGGGAGTATTAAATACACGCGGGGTAAATTTGAGTCTGGAGTAAAGGATGGTCAAGATGAAAATTACAATATTCTATCTGCTGACTACACGCTGTTAACTTTCTTGCAGGTTCCATTTACCGACAGCATTTCACGACTTATTTTTCGTTCCAGTCTTCAGTATTCGGGGACTAATCTGTCGCCAATCACACGATTTGCCCTGGCGGGCCCGACACGGGTACGAGGCTTTTCGCCCAGTTTTTTTACTGCGGATGACGCACTGTATCTTGGAGCCGACTGGGTATTTAACAGCCCTGATATTTTTGACGTTCAAATCGCCTCTGTTAATCTTAAGGCATTTGCCAAGCCCTTTGTATTTTTAGATTATGGTTATGGTCAGCAGTACACAATTCGCTCGATGGAAAAAGACTCTACCGGGCAACTGGCCGATGTGGGTATAGGGTTGCAATTTTCGCATGGCTATAATTTTGGTGGGAATTTGCAGTTAGCCTATAAAATACTCGATCAGTTCACTAACACTGACCAACAGCCAAAAGCAGACAGCAAGAGACTGTTATTTGATATGCAGTACAGTTTTTGAATGAATGCTCTTCTCTGTGTAGAGTGTATGTATATTAACCAACCACGTAAAAAATATAACCCATTGTTTTTAAAGTAAAATAAGACCGGGTGCGATTTTGTGTGAATATGTCACATAAATATGCAGTAATTTCATTACAATGGGTCGCTATCATTGGTGCTGTTGATAGCATACACATCCCGGATGGTTCCCTCAAAATCCCGGAATTGCCCCCGGAAGCTGGATCTTTCAATGCTTTATTGAATGCCGGGGCTCAGTTTGACGAGGTGAGATTGATCGGGTGCAGTGATAAACTATATCAAGTGATTCGGTATAAATGTTTGAAAACATAAGAGTTTACAATTAATATACTGGTTGTTCATCGCTACTAATTACCCTATAGTCACAGGCTGATTTATGGGTATTTTTTGTTTAAACAGGACGGAGAGAGGAAAAGTAAAATGGCTATATATCTTGATTACGATGGAATAAAGGGAAACGTGACAGCGGAAGGTTTTGAAGAGTGTGTGAAAATCAGCTCGGTGAGCTTTGGTGTATCGCGTCCGATCACTATGGAAGCGGGTAAAATGGCTAACCGTGAAGTGGGTAAACCCAATATTTCCGAAGTCACTTTAACCAAAGAGGCTGACAATTCTGTTGCCGCACTGTTTAAAGAGTCTGTTTCTGGCTCGTCAGGCAAAAATGCAATTCTTAAATTCACTCGTACCGGCAGCGATAGTGTTGAAGAATTTATGGAATATTCTCTGGAAAACTGTCTGGTTAGCGGCTATCACATTTCTGCTGCGGGCGATGCAGAACCCGAAGAAACAATTACACTGAGCTTCTCCAAGTGTGAAATCAACTATAAAGATCACGATTCAACCAACAAGACGGGTAGCCCGCAACGTGCAGGTTACGATTTGGCAAAAGCTGTACCGTTATAAAGCGGTATCGTTTAAAAAACCAAATAACATTAATGCTGCCTGTTCAGGGGCAGCATTAATGTCAGTTTTATTGCTACATGTATGATCATATACCCGGAGGTCGAGGGTATGTCTGTCACATATACTCGGGTTTAGGGAGTTCAGTAAATGAGTGATTTTACTCAAGACAGCCGTTTTATTGCTGTTGACACACCTTTGGGCAAGGATGTGCTTTTGCTGACCTCGTTTAGTGGTGCTGAACTTGTATCATCCCCTTTTGAATTTCAGCTGAGCACACTGTCCTTAAATCTCGAAATCAAACCGGAAGATCTCATTGGTAAACAAATTACCGTCAAGATACAAAATGAACATGGCCGGGTTTTTAATGGCTTTGTTCAACGGTTTGCGTTTGGTGAAATAAAGTCCAGCAGTTTTCGCGAATACCGGCTGGTTATGATGCCGTGGTTCAGCTTTCTTTCCAAAACTGAAAATCGTCGTATTTTTCAAAACAAAAACACAAAAAGCATCATCAGTCAGGTGTTTGCTGATCTGGGGTTTGCTGATTTTGATTTCAGGGCAGATGGTGGCGCACTGAGAGAGTATTGCGTTCAATATGGTGAGAGTGACCTGGAATTCGTTTCCCGACTACTGGAAGAAGAAGGCTACGCCTATTATTTCACCCATGAAGAAAGCAAACACACACTCATTATTGTTGACAAGGCAAATGCCTATGATGAATGCATTGAAACGAACCTGACCTGTTCAAAAGGTTCAACGCCAGATTCTGAAATAAAGCACTGGGAACACAAATATGAGTTCAGGAAAGGTGGCTGGATTTCAAATGATTTTAATTTTAAAGAGCCTGGTAAAAAGCAGGAGGTAGAAACAAAATCAAAAAGTAAATTTGCCAATAATGGCAAATTTAAACATTACGAATATCCTGACTTGTATGATGTCGGGTCGGGTGCTGACCTGGTTAAAGTCCGTATGGATGCAGAAGAAGTTCGGATGAATACCATTACCGGGTCCAGCAATTGCAGCACTTTTTATGCCGGTGGTTTTTTCAAGCTGGACAAGCACGATGCCAAGAGTGAGCAGGGTAGCTATACTTTATTGAGCGTTGAACATTTTGCCTCTGATTCCAGTTATTTTTCGGGCCAAAATGGTGAAACAGGTTACAGTAATGAATTTTCTTGTATCCCCTCTGAAGTACATTACCGCCCAACCCAGGATCATAAGCGGCCTGAAATGAAGGGGCCACAGTCTGCAATCGTCACAGGCCCGGCAGGTGAAGAAATTTATATTGATGAATTTGGTCGCATCAAAGTCCAGTTTATCTGGGATCGTGAAGGAAAGAATGATGAGAACAGCTCCTGTTTCCTGCGTGTGATGCAAGCCTGGGCAGGTAACGGATGGGGAACTTCATTTATTCCTCGCATTGGCCACGAGGTTATCGTCACGTTCCTTGATGGTGATCCTGACCGGCCGATTGTGACCGGAACCGTTTATAACGGAGTCAACAAGCCGCCTTATAGTTCAAAAACACAGAGCGGTATCAAAACACACTCAACCAAAAGTGGCTCGGCCGCAAACTTTAACGAACTGCGCTTTGAAGATAAAAAGGGCTCGGAACAAGTCTATATCCATGCGGAAAAAAATCTGGATACGATGGTCGAGAATGACGAGACGTTAACTGTTGATAAAGATCGTACCAAAATTATTAAAAATGATGAGAATTCAACAATAGAGAATGACCGTAACAAAACAGTTAATAACAACCAGACGGAAACCATAAAAAAGAATAAAACGATTGATGTTGGCAAAGATCACAAAGAGACTGTCCAGTCCAATATGACAATCACGATCAATAAAGACCTGACGGAATCAGTCAAGGGTGACTATATAGAGAGCGTCACAAAAGATTATGCACTGCAAGCCAAAACAATTACCTTGCAGGCAAATGATAAAATCACAATCAGAACCGGTGCCGCACAGATAATGATGAAAAGTAATGGTGATATCACTATGAGCGGGAAGACAATCAATATCAAAGGCTCGGGTAATGTGGTGATTAATGGAAGCAAAGTAATCACCAACTAATGAGTAATGATTCATCGTGAAACACAAAGAATCAGATGCCGTTCAAACAGTCGAAGAGATACCTCTTGCGTTATCAGCTGTAGCACCTGGTGAAATTGTTATCGGAACCCTGGTAGCAATCGATAAAGAGGGACAACCTTTTGTTGATTTTTCAGGAAATGTGTCTGATCACTCATTAAAAGCGATGGCAACGCTTGGGCTTACCCAAACAAATATTGGTAGGCAAGTTGCCTTGCTGTTTGCAAACGGGAACCTGAAAAATCCGGTGATCATGGGTATGATCCACAGTCCTCTACAAGAAATATTAGAACGATTTAAGCAATCTCAAGTTGAAGAGCAAATCGAAAGTAAAGCCCGGGGTAGGGTTGAGCAGGAAAGTGGCCTGAAGGTCGATGATGTACGGATTGATGGTGAAAAAATTACCTTTGAAGCCAAAGAAAAAATTGTCCTGACGTGTGGTGAATCAAGCATCATCTTGACTAAAAATGGAAAAATTTCAATACGCGGAAAAAATTTATTAAATCGTGCAACGGGTACAAATCAAATTAAGGGTGGTACGATTCAGGTTAACTAGGGGCCTGTCCGGGAATGAAAGTCGTCGCGAGGGAAAGCCATTTTGAGGCAGGTTTTTCGCTCATTTGAGGCGAATAGTTGGTCTGTTTAACGAAAATAAACGGAAAATATGGGCAAAATGAATTTTCCGCCGCAGACTTTGCATTCTTTCGGACAGGCTCCCAAACCTGGTTTCAATACCGGCATCGACTATGTTACAACTTCAAAATAGCAGCCCCTTTGCCGCCAATATCGCTTTGTTCCCGAATGAAGAGGGTATTGATACACTCTATCTGCTGGTTCGGGCGACTTTCAATATTGGCGAACAGTGGACTCTGGATAATGAACAATTGCCCCCCGTGGAGGGTGATGAGTATTGGGGAGATCCCGAAAAATCCAGTATTAAATACGCCTCTGATTATCATACCGGTAAACCCTGTAGTGATATCATTATGCTCGGTGATGCCATTGCTCCGGATGGAAACGAAGTTCGCCAACTGGATGTCAGTTTGACGGTTGGCCGGGTACATAAAGCTGTCCGTGTCTTCGGCGATCGTTATTGGCAGGATGGGCGTATATCAGCTCCGCAGCCGTTTAGTACGATGGCGATGACTTATGAAAGGGCCTATGGTGGAGCGCATCTTGTCGATGGCATAGTTACTGCGGTAGAAGAACGAAACCCTGTTGGCTGTGGTTTTGCGGGGCAGCGCAAGGCAGAAGAAATGAATGATTTGCCACTGCCTAATCTGGAAGACCCCAATGACCTGATGACCCACTTTAATCAGCAGCCAGCCCCAGCCTGTTTCGGTGTGTGCGCACCACACTGGTTGCCACGTGCTGCTTATGCCGGAACTTATGACGAAGCGTGGCAAGCAGGTCGAGCACCTTATCTGCCTGAAGATTTTGACAAACGTTTTTTTAACATGGCGCACCCTGATCTGGTTTATCCCGGGTTTCTTAACGGAGGGGAGCCTGTCACGATCACTCACATGCATTCATGTGGCACGATTAACTTTGAAATACCGTATATCAGATTACACGCCAATGTGACCGTTGCGGGGAGTTCTGTACAACCCTCATTTAACCTGGAAACATTAATCATGGAGCCGAACCGGTTAAAGCTTGGCATGGTCTGGCGTGCCGCAATGCTGTGTGACAAACAGGCACTGAAAATCAGTGATGTGAAAATTAACTTGTCAAAATAATCTATTGACGATAACGATTAAATTAAATCACGATTAGCCATGACCACGAATACTCAAATAAAAACGACGCCCTGTTCAGACACATTTCAGCGCCCGACAAACCCTGTCGTTGTACATGATGTCACTATGTCGTCTCCCCTGGGAGATGATGTCATGCAGGTGGCTGCAGCGGTACGCGCAAGCATTAGTCGATTTAATGAAAGTATTTTTTACAATCAAAAATTATCGCCGATTAAAATGGCTCTGGTGCCTGATGGGGCACTACCACCCCTTGATGATGAATTGATTCAAAAGGGAGGTATTACCCCCTGGCAAAAACGTTTATTAAGATTAGCAACCCGACCACTGACAACACTGTTCGAGAAACAGGCAGGGAACGGATCATTACCGCTTTTCCTTGCCTGCCCGGAAAAACTTCCTGGGCGCCGTTTTGCCATCAGTAATAATTTCCTTGCATTATTGAAGATGCAGACGAAACAAGCTATCGATATTGATAATAGTTATCTCTTTCCTTTTGGGCGTGCGGCTGGATTGTATGCGCTGGAAACGGCAATGCTCTATGTTGAAAAAAATCCGGGTAGCCAGGTGATTGTAGGGGGCGTTGACAGTTACATTGATCCCTATTTGCTGGGCACTCTGGCGCAAGATAATCGTATTGCAGGGGCTGGTGTTATGGATGGCTTTATCCCTGGAGAAGGAGCCGCTTTTTTATTAATAGGTGATGCTTCATTAACCGGTGATGTCTCTTTATCAACAGGTGACGCCTCCTTATCAACAGGTGATGCCTCTGCAACTGCAACCGATAAACCTCGTTTTGTATTACATCCGCCAGGCATTGCATCGGAACCGGGGCATCGATATTCCTCTGAACCTTATCGGGGGGAAGGGTTGGCAAACGCAGTCACAAGTGCGCTGGATGTAAAGCTGAGTTCAAAAATCGATACGATTATGATCAGTTTCAACGGTGAAAATTTCTTCGCAAAAGAGTGGGGCGTGGCAGCAATTCGCAATGCCTCTGCATTTACGGCAGGACCGGAATTATTACATCCCGCAGACTGTTTTGGTGATGCCGGTGCCGCATTTGGGCCGATAGCGATAGGGATCAGTATCATGGGAATACACAAGAAATATTTAACATCACCCGCATTGATTTGTTGTTCTTCAGAAATGGAACAGCGTGCGGCCGTTTGTTTAACGGTTATTTGAGGAGGTGTCCGGGTATGAGCTGTACTATATTTGTAAATGGAAGGGGTGTTGCCCATAAAGGCAGTGGCGGGAAAACGATGGTTTTTCCTGATGTGTGCAAGACACCGGTTGGACCATCCGTTGTACCTATCCCTTACCCTAACCTGGGCCAGTCAGCAGATACATCAAAAGGGCCTAAATCCGTAAAAACCGACGGCAAAATGCCAATGGTTAAAGGGGCAATATATTCAACCAGTAGTGGAGATGAACCCGGTGTTGCCAACGGCATTATCAGTGGCAAGATCAAGGGCGAATGCGAATTCATGATGTACTCTTTTGATGTGAAATTTGAAGGGAAAAACGTCTGTCGCATGGGGGACCCCTTGTGGCACAACAAAAAGAATATTTTAGGTTAGAAAAACACCTCCTGCTGTGATAATAGCCGGCACGGAGAACGGGGAGTAGATAATGACAGAAATGATTGAACCCGCATCGGTGGCGACTATCGGTCATGAAGGCCATGAAGAAGAAACCTGCGCATTTTGTGATTCACCGACGGAACCGACCGATGAAGAAAATATTCTCAAAGATGACTTTGATGAAGATGAAAATGAAATTCCTGGCCTGAATGATGAGGGGATGGCGTTTAAAAACAACGCAGGAAAATTAGGCCGTAATCTTGATAAAATGGGTGATGCTCAAGTTACCGCAGAGGTGACGCTGGCGGGACTCGCCCGGACTCTGCCGGTGAACAGTGCCGCTCATCATGCCATTCCTGGTAATGCTTCCTTAAAGACGAGTGAGCTTATGCAATACCTGCATACCGACGGTATGGCCACGGGCAACATCGGTTATAATGTTAATAATCATGAAAATGGCATTTGGTTGATGGGCAATTACGCCTTGCGTGGTAAAAACGGTCTGCCTGCCTGGGGCAGCGAAGGTGTTCGTTTTACGGGTGACACGGGAAAATCCCCCTATGACTATGCCAAAGCGGCGATAAAGAAAACTGGATATCAATTTCATGATGGACACAATACATATAGTACCTTTGTGGAAAAGACGCTGGATTTGATCGCCGAAAAAATGGAACTGACAGGGGATGTGTGGTGCATAGAGGCAGCCAATCAGCCGGAGAAACCGGAGGATCAGCAGCTGTTTATGCTGGTTAACCGGCTTAACACCGTGTCACGGCGCATGAAAACGATGTTGAAAAACCCCGGCAAAAGCTGGAAAAAGAATGTCTTTACTTCTCGTTTTAGTGAAAAATATATCGAAGATGAGATTTATTAACTGAAAAAGGTGTGAGTATGTTTTATATGCTGAACGATACCACCAGAAAAAAGCGCTTGCTGGACATTAGTGATTATCTGGACTGTTATGGTTTTCGGTCATCGTACGGAACAACGTTCAAATGGTTTCGAGGTTCGCGGTTCACCGAATCACCACCTGAGCCTTTTGAAATAAAATTACTGCCGTATGATGCAGCCAATCCCGATCAAGCGCCACTGATTCCATCGTATTATGACCACAAAATTGTCTTGATGCGTGATGACCTGATTGCAGCGATGGAAGCTTTCGGGGTCGATAACCTGGACAAATATACCGTGAACCTCACCGACCCGGATGATGGCACGGTCTATACCAATTACAAGGCAGTCAACATCATCGGGGTTGTGGCGGCGGCGGACATGGGAAAATCACAGTCGACAGTACATAACAGTATTCCGTTGGTCGATGTCTCCTTCGATAAACTGGTGATCGATGAAATCAAGGTTCAGGATCTATTGCTCTTTCGTTTGGCGGAGAATCTGATGACCATCCTGATTCATGAAAGCCTGAGAAATTACCTGTTGGAAAAAGGCTTTGATGATATTAAGTATTACCAACTGGATGAAGTGGCGACGCCATAATTTCTGATGATATCCGGTCTTGATATTTTGAATGAAATGGCTTCACAAAATGTTTATAAAGATATTTATGAGCAATATGTCGATGATGCTGCTTTCCTGTGGATACTGCGCTCGGTCGCGATAGAAAAACCTTATTATAAAGCCAGCGATATACTGGAGCTGGAGCAACGCATCGAAGCCCGGCTCGATGGACTCATGACCTCGTTAGACCCGGGTTGGGAAGCTTGTGAGACTGCCCTGGAACTGCAAGAACCTGGTGAAGTATTTACATCCATGGTAATCGCAATGCGCAGCCATGAGGCCGCAAAAATAAAAACAGCCGTTGACGTGGGCCTGGAGAATGAGATCGCCACGCCAGGTTTAATTTCTGCTATGGGATGGTTGCCCGCTGAAATCGCAAACCCCTGGACAGAACGGTTTCTCAAAGGCAAAGATATGGACCATAAATACCTGGGTTTGGCGACCTGTAGTGTTCGTCGCACAGACCCTGGTGAAATTCTGACGAATATTCTACAGCGTGATGATTGTCGACAACATGAAAAACTTTATTCCCGTGCCTTGCGTCTGGTGGGGGAGTTACGTCGACAGGATTGCATGCCGACGATTAACACCGCTATGAAAGCCGATAGTGAAAATGTTCAGTTTTGGGCAATTTGGTCTGCTGCGTTGTTAGGTCACCGCGCCTGCATACCTGATCTTCAACCCCTTGTTTTTAAAACAGGGGCGTATCAAAACATGGCTATCCAGCTGGCTTTTCGGATTTTATCTGTCGAACAGGCCCGGGAATGGATATCCAGATTATCGGAAGATGAAAGTCAAATCAGGGCGGTGATCAAGGCCACTGGAGTCCTGGGTGATCCACATGCGATTAATTGGCTGATTGGCAAGATGCAAGACCCAAAACTGGCAAAGCTTGCTGGCGAGTCATTTACTTATATAACAGGAGTGGATCTCGAAAAATACCATTTACTGACGGATGAGTCTGAGAGCTATTCCATTATTCCTGATGATGACGCTGACGTTGATGACAATGTAGATCTGGATGAAGATGAAAACTTGCCATATCCCGATGCTGAAAAAGTTGCGGCCGTCTGGCGCGATCGTGGGCAGCATTTTATCGTCGGTCGACGCTATTTCATGGGGCGGTCCATTACAGTAGAACTTCTCAAAAATAAATTGGTCAGTGGCACCCAGCGACAACGTCATGCTTCGGCGCTGGAGTTGGCATTAAATGAGAATGATGTACAGTTACCCAATACAAGAACAAGGATACTGGCGGAATAAGCAAATTTTCCC
>JAADIL010000277.1 GCA_013151355.1 Gammaproteobacteria bacterium | reverse complement strand
TGCGCAGCGGCAATCACATAACACAAGTTTTCTATGGCCCTGGCACGTACCAGTACTTCCCAGTGCGCTTTGCCGGTAATCGCGGTAAACGCCGATGGCAAGGCAATAATTTCCACCCCTTCGTCCAGCATGCGACGAAAGATGCCCGGGAAACGCAGATCATAACACACGCCCAAACCAAGGCGACCGAACGGGGTGTCGGCAACAATGACATGTTCACCATGTTCAATGGTTTCCGATTCCACATAGTTTTCATCATTGTCAGGCAGATGCACATCAAACAAATGCACCTTGTCGTAACGAACAACACGCTGCCCCTGATCGTCATACAACAGGCAGGCGCTACGCACTTTATTGGCGGCATCTGCAATCAGGGGAATGGTGCCGCCCACCAGCCACAGTCCATGCTTTTTGGCTTGCTCGGCGAGAAAGTCCTGAATAGGGCCCTGACCATCAGCTTCACGCACGTCAACCTTGTCGGTTTCTGTCATGCCCATAATGGCAAAATTTTCGGGTAATACGACAAGTCCGGCGCCCGCCTCGGCGGCCCTGGCGATCAAGCGCCCGGCTTCAATGAGATTTGCGTTCACATTGGGCCCGGAGGCCATTTGCACTGCTGCGATTTTTGTCATGTGATTCCTTGCTACTGCTTTTTGTTTGAATTATTCACGGGAAATCATAGCATCACAATCTATTTCCCAACAGATTATCCTCTCAATGGCTACGATTCGTCTTCATCAAAATTATCGGTTGTCGCCCCGGAGGATTTAACTTTTTTGATCACTGGCTCATTCCAGCTGCCAGTAATGGTGTACTGGTTTTTAGTGGCGTCATCAATTTGCGGCTGAAATATTTTCTGGAACGCCAGGATGGCAGCACCCACCTGCGGCGTCGCCGCCAGAATACCCAGCATGGGCAAACTGTCTGCCACATGAGGCGTAACGGTCACCAGTTGATCATAGTCCTGCTCGGCAAGACCTGTACGCCCGGCAATTTCGACGCGTGCAGCAGGGCCATCCATATATAAGTTATTCGTGTAGGCATCACCATCTTCGATGGTAAAGCTGCCCCTGATGCGATCAAAGCCAAATCCTTTTTTAAACACATCGGAAAAGTCCAGCAACAAGCGCCTCGGCAATGCTTGAATACTGAGCATGCCAAACATGCGCCCGGCACCAGGATCAACATCCAGCAAGTAACCGTCCTTTAGTGACAAATTCATCTTGCCCTGAATGTTACTGGCATCCACATCGGTAAAAGAACCTGGCCACTTCAATTCGAGATCCGCACTTCCTTTGCCTTTGTTGATGCCACCTACATAGTCCAGTGCCTTGAGCGTATGACCAATATTACGGCTCTCAACATGCATTTGCAGATTGGAATACTGCTGTTTGCCTCGCACATACCAACCACCACGGGCCGTGATCGTGGTGGAACGCGGCTTCAACACCAATTGCTCGATGCGCACACCATCCGCCACTCTGGCAGTTTCCAGGCGCATCGAACCAAATTTGCTGTTTTTATAACGGAAGTCAGCAATATGAAAATCCAGCGCGGGAATAGCCCGTGGGTCCATCGCACCACCGACTTCACTCACTTCAGAGAGATAACAATAATCCAGATCGGCACGAATGGGATTGTCCTGCCCTTTGTGTGGCAATAAAATACGACCCTTTAGTTCTTTGCTGTCAATATCGGCTTGCAAAGCATCTTTCACGGCTGCAAGTTTAAATCGAACATTGTGCAACTGCTGCCCGTAGAGTTCCAGCTTGCGCACGGCGATATCCGCAGAATTGAACAACGGCACACTCGCATCGTTTGTTGCTGGCTCTGCCAACTGTAAATTACGCCAGTCATCCAGTGATACGGTGTCCAGCCAACCACTCAAACGTAATCCGGGGACTGTCGGCATTTTCGCAGCCCCCCCATTGAGGCGCACTTCACCGCGAAAACTGTTTGCAGCGGCGACTTTGTCCAACGGTGCTTTACCCGTTGAAACATCACCCAACGCAAAAATGCCATCCACGAAACCGTCATAATTAACACGCAACACGGGCAATTGTTTCGGTGGAAAATCCACACGCAACTCCAGGCTGCCAGCGTCCTCCGCAGTCTTGTCAAAAGGCGGCGGCAGGCGCGCCTCGACACCTTTGAGATTGGTGCGCATCTGTAAAACGGCAACACGCCGGGTATCCGTGTCCTCCCCGCCAAGCGGAATATCAAAAGAGATATTCCAGTCACCCTTCCCCGCCAATAATTTTTTGGCGGGAGGCAAATAGCGTGCCGCTAAATTCGGCGCATCAAACATACCTCGCGCACGAATTCGCACTTTGGGATTAAGGCGAGTTTCATCCGTTGTGATATTTATTTGTGTTGTCTGTCCAAATAAATCAGCCTGTATATTGTCGGCGCGCAAACCTTTCCGGGAAAAATCCAGCCGACCACCAACATCACTTAACACCTGGCCCAGTGGTGGAATTGACAGGGTGTTTTCTTTCATCGTCAACCAGCCATTCACCTGTACGGGTTCATCATTACCAATGGGTAGTGACAAATTCAGATTCAGCAAACTGCTACCTTTGGCCTCCATGTCTTTCAGATGTTCTGCGAAGGCTGTGTAAAGCGGTGGACTGGCCACCAGGTAATCAAGCTTTTCCTGTGTTGACCCCTGCACTTCACCTTCAATGTTCAACTGGATGGGTGTTGCTGTCATATCAGCAATGCTTACTTTTGCCCACTGAATATTATTAGAAAATATTTTGCCTTTTTTCGCCACGATCGACATGGACCGACCAAGAAAATGCACGTTTGCCGTAATATCCGTGATCGGTGGCCAGTTTTCCGCATAATTCAGGCTGGCATTTTCTGCGGCAAAACTGACTTCAAATCGCCCGTTCCCCTGATCAAAGGGAAAGTCATCCAGCCGTCCGTGAAAAAGTGTGCCACCTGAAATAATATGTGCGCCAACGATGGCCTCATCCAGCCAGGAAACGGCATTCGGGGACATCATACCCGTCGGTAAATACCGCGCCACCTGACTGCCATCACCATCACGGAAATCAACCAGCAGGGACATAAAAGGAGATTTTTTTGCATCATCCTGCACAACATCCAGAGTTGCGGAAGCACTGATGTCTTTATTACTGGCTTCCAGCTTGCGGCCGATAACACGCCAGCTTTTCCCCTTCTGCTGCCAGGCAACATTTCCTCGCAACTCGTTCACTGTGATTGGCCAACGAAACAAATTGGGAAAATCCAGCGTCATTGCAGCACGTTGTAAGGCAACTTGCCCACCGTCAGAGTCTACCCATAATTGTCCATCAATTTTTTGCGCTGCGGGAACGGCGCGCCAGGCATTGACAGAGGCAGTTTGTAATCGGGCATAGGCGCGATAGCGGGGAATATCACCTGCTTGCCAGATAATTTCAGCATCACGAATTTCGCCACGCGGCTTGATCGTCAATAATGCTTTCTGTACAGCTTCGCCACCAACAGAAAATAATGATAACAGCCGGGTAACATCTTCTAACTGTAAAAAACTGGCATAAACATTAAATTCTGCGTCAGCTTCCGCCGTCTCCATAAACGTCAGTGAAACACGTGATGGCTGCCACTGACGAGATTGCCGCGCAAGCAATAAATCGTTTGCCTCAAATTGCCAACCCTTATCCATTTTCTGCCAATCAAAATCAGCGGCTACCCGGTCAAGCAATAATGTCTTTTTATCCAGAGCATTATCTGTTGCAGATTCAGCGGGCATCAATGCCACACCGCCCGCATCGGCATTACCTTTTAGTTGTTGAAGCTGTCCATCTTTCCACCCTGCCCATACCTGGAAGCTGGCACTTTTTGCTGAAACACCCACACCTGCCAACGATTGTGTTTCAAACAATTCTGTTAAATGCACATGTTCACCGGCCAAATACAATTGTGTGCGTCGTCCGGTTGCCTGCAAGGGATTACCGTACATGTCAACACGCAACACCAGCGACTTGCCAAGGTTACGCGGCAAGGCAAGTGAGGCATCCAGCTGGTGTCGATCATCATCATTACGCAGGCTGACGTTGACCGCAGAAAAATGCATCACTCGACCTGCGCCCATTTCATCGCGCCAGGTAATATTGCTATTTTCCAAACCAAGTCGGCCCTGGGAAAACAACCACGCCATCACCCGTGCTGTATCTTCCGGTTTTCGCTCAACCTCGCTGTTCCCGGCTGATACCCCCTCCACAGAAAACTCGCCGAGCTCGCTGCGTGTCAGTACCAGATCAACACCCACCAGAGTGATATGGGAAAATATCGGCTGCCACTGACGCACCGAGTCGAACAGGTCAAAACCCAGGCGAATTTTTTCCAGTCGCAACACCGGATGCTCACCCATGGCGTCCAGCAACGCCGCATCACGCAACACCAGCGACGGCCCCCAGCCATCCCATTCTGCATCCAGGGCACGTACCAGCACGGGTTGCTCAAGATAGTTACTGAGACGTTCGCCTATTTCGACGCTATATTGATCAGCATAAGGTAATAAAAGACGGGCAGCGGCAAACAACGTAGCCACCAACACCACAACAGCGGCAAATGCATACCAGGCACTTACCCAAACGAATCGATAAATCGTACTTCCCTTATTTGCCTGAAGGTTTGTCAAGAGGTTCGCCAAAATTGTCAGTCCATAACACCGGTGCGCAAATACTGGCGAAGAAAAGTCACATTAACACCACGTCAAACTGTTCCTGGGTATAAAGACTTTCCACCTGAAAACGGATCGGACGACCAATAAATTCTTCCAGCTCCGCCACGCCTGCCGACTCCTCGTCTAACATTAAATCAACGACTTCTTGTGAAGCCAATACCAGAAATTGTTCGGTTTCATACTGGCGTGACTCACGAATTAATTCGCGAAACACTTCGTAACACACGGTTTCTGCCGTGCGCACCGATCCTCGGCCTTCACAACAGGGGCAAGGCTCACACAACACATGCTCAAGACTTTCGCGAGTCCGTTTGCGCGTCATTTCCACCAGCCCCAGACCAGACACTTCACAAATATGGCTCTTGGCCTTGTCTCGCTCCAGATTTTTTTCCAGCGCACGCATCACCTGCTCACGATGACTGGCATCCGTCATGTCTATAAAATCGAGAATGATAATGCCACCCAGGTTACGCAGTCGCAGTTGTCGGGCAATGGCCAGCGTCGCTTCCAGGTTGGTTTTAAAAATGGTTTCTTCAAGATTGCGGTGGCCTACAAAGGCTCCGGTATTCACATCAATCGTGGTCAGCGCTTCGGTTTGGTCCACAACGAGATAACCACCTGACTTCAATTGCACCTTGCGACTCAAGGCCTTTTGTATTTCATCCTCGATACCATAAAGATCAAAGATGGGCCGTTCACCCGGATAATATTCAATGCGATCTGCCATGGCCGGGATAAATTTACCGGCAAATTTTCTCGCCCGTTCATAATTTTCACGCGAGTCAATACGCACTTTTTCAATATCAATATCCACCTGGTCACGCATGGTGCGCATCACCAGAGACAAATCACCGTGTACCAGAGTACCGGGGGCACAGGTTTTTTCACGTTCCTGGATTTCTTCCCACAGCTTGCGCAAGAACTCTACATCAGCTCGCAGCTCCTGTTCGCTGACACCTTCCGCCACGGTGCGCACAATGTAACCCCCCGTGCCCAGTTCTTCAGACAGTGCCGCCAGCAAATCACGCAAGCGTTGACGTTCGATTTCATCTTCAATTTTTTGCGAAATACCGATATGGTCTTCACCCGGCATGTACACCAAAAAACGCGCCGCAACAGAAAGATGTGTGGTCAATCGTGCACCTTTGCTACCCAAAGGGTCTTTCACTACCTGTACCAGTAATTCCTGGCCCTGATGCAAAAGATCAACAATGTTATCGCCAGGTTTGCCGTTTTCCGCATTGCCATTAGCAGAGCCGTTACCGCTTTTGGTGCGACCAATAATGTCCGAAGCATGCAAAAATGCCGTACGCTCACGACCAATATCAATAAAGGCTGCCTGCATGCCCGGCAGCACCCGCACAACCTTGCCGCGATAAATATTGCCTACCAGGCCGCGACGGCTGGTGCGCTCAATAAACAACTCCTGCAACACCCCGTTTTCCACCACCGCCACCCGGGTTTCCCGAGGCGTAACATTAATCAGAATTTCTTCATTCATGATACTTTCTGTTAATCCTTATTATTTTCACGCAATACTTTGATGCCAAACCGGCACAAGAGTTCGCTGGTTTCAAATAGCGGCAATCCCATCACCCCGGAATAACTGCCTTCGAGATGCTCGATAAATACCGCTGCCAGCCCCTGAATTCCATAGGCTCCGGCCTTGTCTGCGGGTTCACCCGTACGCCAGTAAGCCTGACACTCCTGCTCTTCAATGCGCCGAAAACGCACCCGGCTTTGGCTCATGCATACCTCGACCCTATCTTGCCCGAGATTGTCTTTCCCCACCACGGCCACTGCCGATAAAACCCGGTGAGTGCGTCCCGACAATTGTCGCAGCATCGCCAGGGCCGCAACCTCGTCTGCGGGTTTACCCAGGATACAGTCATCCACTACCACCGCAGTATCGGCTCCCAACACGGGACGCTGCCGGTCAGCAGTGAGTGCGGCCAATCCTGCATGCGCCTTTTCCTGAGCCAGACGTTGCACGTAGCTTTCGGGGGATTCATTATCGAGCAAGTGTTCCGCCACTGACTGTGAAACAACTTCAATGTTTAAGCTGATTTGCGCCAACAGTTCGCGACGACGGGGTGAAGCAGAAGCAAGGTAGAGGTCTGGCAGAGACACGGGACTATTTCAGGTTATGCATTGGTTGCACACCCTGATTTTTTTAGTGGAGGCCGGGGAACAAAATTGCCTCCACAATCAGGACACTTACTCTTTAACATTATTTCTGCACATTCGTTACAAAAAGTGCAAATAACAGCACCTTCTGAACCTGGTAGAAGATCCTTGTCACAGCACTCACAATTCGGTCCAGGTTCCAGCATACATTCTTCCTTTAGGGATTTGTGACTCAAGAAAAATCTAACGCAAAGGCGCGGAGACGCAAAGATCGCAGAGAAAATATTTTATGTTTAAATAACCGGCTGTTTCGGAATATTCGTTGTAACAATACATATTCGCTATGTCCACAAAACACTTTGCGTTTTTGCGCTGGATTTTCACTTCCCGTACCGGCAGGAAATCATCGATGATAAGGATGATTCTGTAAAATACTCCAGGCTCGATAAAGCTGTTCAGCCACCACAATGCGCACCAGCGGATGTGGCAAAGTGAGGCTGGATAACGACCAGCGCTGCCCGGCCCGCGCTACGCACTCTGGTGCCAAACCTTCGGGGCCACCCACTAACAGTGCTACATCGCAGCCATCGTGCAACCAGCTATCCAGCTCGGTCGATAAATTTTCGGTGGTCCAGGCACGGCCGGTAACTTCCAGGGTGACGATATGCGCGCCTTTGGGCACTGCGGCCAGCATTTTTTCACCTTCCTGCCGGGTGATGCGAGCAATGTCCGCGCCCTTGCCACGTTTGCCTGCGGGAATTCCCACCAGCTGTAATGTACAGTCCGCAGGTAATCTGCGTGCGTATTCCTGGTAACCCTGCTCCACCCAGGCAGGCATTTTGTTACCAACAGCGATCAGTACAATACGCACGGGTCAGATAATCACAAAACAGGTAACTAACCGTTAGATGATTCGGAGCGACTCATCGGCTCCGTGTCCCATAATTTTTCTAACTGGTAAAAGTCACGAGTCTCCGCCTGCAAAACATGCACCACTACATCTCCCAGGTCCACCAGCACCCATTCACCCGTATCTTCACCCTCGATACCTATGGGTGTTTCACCACTCTGTTTAACTTTGACGATCACATTGTTTGCCAATGATTTTACATGTCGGGCCGACGTGCCGGTCGCAATCACCATCATATCGGTAACACTGGTTTTTCCACGTACATCCAGCACTCGTACATCCACCGCCTTCAAATCATCCAGCGCATCAAAAGCGAGTTGAGTTAATTCATCTACCTTCATTTTGTTTATCCTGAATATTGGTTCCGGTATTGACCCTGAGAACCCTGTTATTGCCCATTTTGGTTTTTACCGGATTGTTTTTCGCATCATTGATTGCAGAGAAGCCATACAAGCCATGCATGCGAATCAAATTCCACACCGCATCAGGCAATAAATAGCGCGGGCTTTTACCCGCTGCTACCAGAGCGCGAACCTGCGTTGCGGAAATTTCCAGTGGTGTCACTGCCTGCAAAATAATTCTGCCTGCCTGGCTGGCAGCAAGTCGGGCGCCGTCCGTCACCTGTCGTTCACGCCATAACGCCTGTAATTCCGGGCTTGCCACATTCATATCCAGTTGCCAGCCAGGACGATGGGTAACCACAATGTGCGCCAACTCAGGAATTTCCTGCCAATGATGCCATTCGTCTAACTTCAAAAAGGCATCTGCCCCTAATATCAGGCACAGTGGCTCATCGCCAGATTCATTGCGCAGAGAAGCCAGGGTGTCCACCATAAAGGACTCCCCTTCACGCAACATTTCACGATTGTCGACCTGTAGATCCGGCTCACCACCCACGGCAGCACGCAGCATGGTCAGACGTTGTCCGGGGTTGGCTACAGGTTGCGCCCGGTGCGGCGGTTGAAAAGCAGGAATCATGCGCATCTCATCCAGTCCCAGCGCCTGCTTCACATCCAGCGCCGGACGCAGATGACCGAAATGCACGGGGTCGAAGGTGCCACCGAAGATACCGATCATAAACGGTACCGGGTTGCAGCAGTAGAATCGCTAAATTTCAAGATGACACATTCTGATTCAATTAACCTCTGATGTGCCCATCGCCCAACACAATGTATTTTTGCGACGTGAGCCCTTCGAGCCCCACCGGCCCGCGTACATGAATTTTGTCGGTGCTGATACCGATTTCGGCACCCAGCCCATATTCAAACCCATCGGCAAAACGCGTGGAAGCATTAACCATTACTGATGAAGAATCCACTTCAGCAAGAAAACGCCGCGC
This sequence comes from Gammaproteobacteria bacterium, assembly GCA_013151355.1. Lineage (GTDB taxonomy): Bacteria > Pseudomonadota > Gammaproteobacteria > SZUA-152 > SZUA-152 > SZUA-152. Next base: position 32,073 of record JAADIL010000277.1, on the reverse strand, counting down.
ACGGGTGTAATTTTCAGTGACGATGGATTCGGTATGCCCGGAACTGTGTTGGTGTATATGAGTGATAGCTCCATCCAGCCCCTCTACCACACGAATCGATAAAACCGGAGCGAGATATTCCTCGTCCCAGTCTTCGTCGCTCGCGGCATTGATGCCGGATAAAATATCCCGAGTGTGTACGCAACCGCGCAGCTCAACATTTTCTTTAGCATACTCGATGGCCAGACGCGGCAATACTTCGGCGGCCACCGATGTATCCACCAACAAAGTCTCCATCGCATTACACACACCATAACGATGACATTTGGCATTGAAGGCGATAGCCACAGCCTTGTCGAGATCAGCTTCGCCATCGATGTATACATGACACACACCGTGCAAATGTTTGATCACCGGCACTCTGGCTTCAGCACTGATGCGCTCAATGAGTCCCTTGCCACCACGCGGCACGATGACATCCACGAACTGTGGCATGGTGATCAACTCACCTACCGCAGCACGGTCCGTGGTTGCAATGACCTGCACGGCATTCTGTGGTAACCCGGCCTTTTCCAGTCCGGTGTGAATCACCGTGGCGATGGCCTGATTGGAATGTCTGGCTTCGGAACCACCGCGCAAAATCGCGGCATTGCCAGACTTCAGACACAATGCCGCCGCATCCGCTGTCACATTGGGACGTGATTCGTAGATAATGCCGATGACACCCAGCGGCACGCGCATCTTGCCCACCTGAATACCGGAGGGACGATAGTTGAGATCACTGATTTCACCCACGGGATCAGGCAGTGCTGCAATCTGGCGCAACCCTTCCGCCATACCCGCAATGCGCTCGGCATTGAGTTCCAGCCGGTCCAGCAACGCAGCATCAAGCCCGTCCTGTTTGCCCTGCTCCAGATCCCGGGCATTTTCGGCAATGAGCACGGTTTGCGCAGCCATAATCGCATCGGCAATATGCAGCAACGCGGCATTCTTCGCCCCTGTGTCGGCACGCGCCATGGCACGCGAAGCGCTGCGGGCCTGTTGGCCCGTCTCAGTCATGTATTGCTTAATATCCATCGTTTCGATTCTCTTTACCCGTAGAGTGGGCACCACACCGCCCACCAATTGCGCCTTTTCGAACCATGCTGGTGGGCAGTGCCCACCCTGCGATTCCACCTGCAATTCACCCTGCCGCGCGAAACAGCTGTACCCCGGCCATCAACAGGGTCAATTGTAACAACTCATCCCAGGCATTACCCGATGCTGCACCTTTTATCACACGGTCCAGCCGCGCGGCACGACGCAGCATCTGCTGCCAGCGCATACAATTATGGCGTTGCAACCCGGCTTTTACCGGCCCTTTTCGCTTACCCCAAACACGCGTCAGCACACCGTCCATACCTTTGCCACTCTCAATTTGCGCCGCCATATCGGCAAGATTACGCAACTCGCGGGTCAGCGCCCATAACACCAATATGGGCTCTACGCCCTCGCCACGCAGGCCATCCAGCATGCGTGTCAACCGCGGCACATCACCGATCAAGGCCGCATCCACCAGCCCGAACACGTCGAAACGGGCACTATTCGCCACTGCTGCTTCCGCTTGCCCGGCAGACAACGAGCCTGTGCCGTTAAGCAATACCAGCTTGTCCACTTCCTGTGCTGCTGCCAGCAGATTGCCTTCCACCCGTTCGGCAATAATGCGCACGGCATCCCAATCCGGTTGCAGGCCACGAGAGCGCAAACGCTGATCCAGCCATCGCGGCATCTCCGCTGCTTCCACTGGCCACACTTGCAGTGTTGCTCCCACCTTGTCCAGCGCCTTGTACCATTTCGCCGATTGCGAACGCTTGTCTACCTTGCCACTGCTGATAAGCAGCACCGTGTCCTCCGGCGGGCGTTCGGCATATTCCGTCAACGCCGCGCCACCATCCTTGCCTGGTTTGCCCGAGGGCAGACGTAAATCAATCACGCGTTTTTCAGCAAACAGCGACAGGGCATTGCTGGCCATCAGCAGTTCATTCCAGTCGAAACCCTTTTCGACGTGCATGACTTCCCGCTCGGTAAAACCCTGCTCGCGGGCATGGCGACGCACGGCATCAGCGGCTTCGTTCAGTTGCAGAGGTTCGTCACCGCTGAAAAAATAAATGGGTAGCAGGGTATTTTTTAGCTGTGCATCGAGTTTGTCCGGGAAAATCTTCATTTCAACTCCGACGCTGGCGTGTGCATTTTAGCTTTCTGCAATCGGCGCAGGATTTGTAACACGGCATCACGGCGCATTTCCGTTTTTAACAGCCTTTCTTCACTGGCCGTACCCAACACAGCATTGGCGTCAAAACGCAGATCACGGTTTTCGGTTACCGCCTGTTCGGTCAACCACACCGCGCCATCGTTACCCTGCATGGAAAAACGTACCGTGTAGCTCAAACCATATTCCTGTGCCCGGCCGGATGAGTCCACCGAGAGCACCCGCTTGCCGTATTGCTCTGCCTTTAATTGCAATACCAGCGGTGCGGTCTCATTGAGACGGATATTTTCATTTTTCAGGGCACGACGCAGCTCGGGCAGAATGTCGGTCGCCGGGCTCGCATCGCGCAAGGCCATTTCAGCCAGTTCCGGGGGCAACTGCACCGAGCCGCGCAGATGGAAACCGCAGGCGGTGAGCGATAACAATAGTGTGAATAGCAACAAGTAACGCATTTGTGGATTGTACGTGGTTCGAGAGACCGGGGGGAGTAGCAAACTTCAGTCTGCCAGCGGAATAAAATTATCGGTTTACATTCGGTGGAACAGGCTGTTCCTCGACCCCGAATCACCGCGTCATAAAATCCAACGCAAAGACGCGAAGCGGCAGGGAATGCAGAGATTCACAGCATTTGAAATTTTTTATCTCTTTTGCTCGTTATCCTCTCACTCTTTGCGCGCTCTGCGTCTTCGCACCTTTGCGTTGGATTTTCATTATTCACTGATGTTACGTACTCGAATAATGAATCAATGACTTGCAGTAACATCCGATTGCAGGGTGGGCAGTGCCCACCCTGCAATCGGAGGACTCAATTTCAGAAAGCGGGTTTTTCCGGCGCGGCATTGTAGCGTTCCACCGAGGCCATGATTTCTGCTTTGGCTTCATCCAGACCAATCCAGCCGTCGATTTTCACCCACTTGTTACTTTCAAGGTCTTTGTAATGCTCAAAGAAATGGGCGACCTGCTCCAGCAACAAGGGCGGCAGGTCATCCAGTGTTTTCACACCTCGATACTGCACGGCAAGTTTGTCCACAGGCACAGCAAGAATTTTGGCATCAACGCCGGATTCATCGGTCATTTGCAGCATGCCGACAGGGCGACAACGAATCACCGACCCACTGATCAGTGGTGTTGGTGTGACGACCAGCACGTCGGTTGCATCACCATCTTCGGACAGTGTGCGCGGGATGTAACCATAGTTGCAGGGGTAATACATGGCGGTATTCATGAAGCGGTCCACGAACATGGCGCCCGTGTCTTTATCCACCTCATATTTCACAGGGTCGCTGTGCGCGGGGATTTCAATAATGACATTGATGTCATTGGGTACATCAGCACCTGAGCTGACTCGATCAAGATTCATTGGTTTTGCTCCTCATATAGTTACTTGTAAAATGATTATTCAAAGTCGCCTCGCGGTTACCCCGCCACGATAACGGTGTTATGCGGCATCTGAAACAACGAACGAGGGGCCGACATGGCGGCCCCCCAAAAATGGACGCACAATCAGATGTTGTGCATGTTATAGCTCAATTGTACCGTAATTAAGACCGGTGAGAAACCAGGGTATTCCCGAGAGCCGTAACCACTCTACCCCTCGTCTCCGCGCCATTTTACTTTACTGGTACAACACCTGGATCCTGCAAGTGGTCGCACTCACTCAGCACACCAACACCAGGCGCTTCAGGCGAGCTCTTGATCCGTATAACGAGATGAAACTTTTCGGCAATCACAATAAGGATTACGCTCAAAGTTGTCATTCACTCTACGAATCAATATCTTGCACTGCGCAAGCACGACCACTTGCAGGATCCAGGTTACAGGCCGGGAGACCTTCACATTTTGAACTTGAGACACTATGACGAATACGAACGATACAGGGTTTGATTACCAACCCCCGGCTAACAACGGGCTGGATGTTGTGTATAGCGATGATGCGCTGCTGGTAGTGAATAAACCCAACGGCCTGTTGTCAGTACCGGGGCGGGGTAATGATAAACAGGACTGTCTTGTTTCACGTGTGCAAGTGGAGTTTCCCGACGCCCTGATCGTACATCGCCTGGATATGGAAACCTCAGGCTTGCTGGTCCTGGCCCGGGACAAAACAACTCATCGCCAATTAAGTGGTCTGTTTCAGCAGCGTGCGGTGCAAAAGCGTTACATCGCGGTGGTCAGTGGTGTGCTGCGGAATACAACAGGCAGTATTGATTTGCCACTGATTTGTGATTGGCCGAACCGGCCAAGGCAAAAGGTGGATCACCAGCAAGGCAAACCGTCCCGCACCCTGTTCACGGTGCTGGGAGCAGGTATTGATGCGTACAGCACGCGAGTGGAGCTGATACCGGAAACGGGACGCTCGCATCAATTGCGGGTACACATGCAGTCGCTGGGACATCCCGTATTAGGGGATCGCTTTTATGCCGATGAGCAGGCACGGGCCAAATCTCCACGCCTGTTACTGCATGCAATGTCGCTGACATTTATGCATCCCGTGTCGGCCAGGCCGTTGCGGTTTATCAGCGAAGCACCCTTTTAGCAAAATGATATTGTTTATCGGGCTACAGCCGTGCAGGCCGAGGGTAAAAAAAAGCCCTGCGAATGCTCAAAGGAGGGAGGAGCAGTGGTGTGCAGGGCGAAAATACGTTCTACATAGGGGATCAGTAGAACCTGGAGGCAAGTTTAGTCTGGTTCTAATATTAATGCAAACTAATATTATGGGCCGGGCCTGATGCTTGTCTGGCGCAAGGTTTGGGATTGAAAAGGAGCGTTTTATCAAAACAGGTACTAATGATGAGCTGTTTCTGGTGATAGATCAGGGCGGGCACGCCAGCCGGGTGGCTGTGTTTGATGTTCTCGGTACACAGCGAGCCAGCGCCACACAGGAGGTGGGCATGTGCCAGCCGCAGCCGGACTGGGTAGAGCAGGATGCCGATGAAATCGAACAATCGGTACGACAGGCCCTGGCCGATGTAACCGGACAACTCGGCGCACACTGTCGTCATATCCGTGTCGCAGGGCTGGCAACACAGCGCTCCAACGTGGTGTGCTGGGATCGCGAGACCGGAGCCGCGCTATCCCCGGCCATCAGCTGGCAGGATCGGCGCGCGCAGGACTGGATGCAGCAATTTGCATCGCAGCGGGCGCAAATTCGCAGCATCACCGGTCTGTTGCCCAGTGCGCATTATGGTGTCAGTAAAATACACTGGTGTCTCGAACAACTGGCCGAAGTAAAAGCCGCGCGCAACAGGGGTACCCTTGCCTGCGGTCCACTCGCGAGTTTTTTGCTGTTTCGCCTGTTGAAGGCCAATCCCTTTGTGGTGGATTCTGTCAATGCCTCACGTACCCTGTTGTGGGATTGGCGACGACGCGACTGGTCCACCGATCTGTTGCACATGTTTGTGTTGGCGGATGAATACCTGCCACAGTGCGTTGCCAACCATTACCCGTTTGGCAAACTGGAAATCGCGGATGCCTCTGTTCCTCTGAGCATTCCCCTGATGGTATGCACAGGAGACCAGTCAGCTGCATTGTTTGCGGCCGGAAAACCCGAAGCGGGCATCGCTTACATCAACATCGGCACCGGCGCTTTTTTACAATGTATTACCGGGCCGGAAAAAATCACAGCAGAGCATCCGGGACAAACAAATTTGTTACACAGCGTGGTCTGGGATAATGGAGATCGTTCCATTCAGGTTCTGGAAGCCACCGTAAATGGCGCAGGCAGCGCACTACTGGCCGTAGCAGGCGAGCTGGGTATACCAACGGAAGATGCACAAACCCAATATGCCCATTGGCTGGCAACCGCAAAAAATATTCCGCTGTACCTCAATGGCATTTCCGGCCTGGGTTCTCCATTTTGGTTGCCGCAATTTGCCTCGCAATTTGTCGGGCCTTACGCCAGCGATGCACGGCCATCAGAAAAAATGGTGGCCGTACTGGAAAGCATCGTGTTTTTATTGTGCCTTAATCTGGAAGAAATGCGTCTGGCCGGTGTGCCACTGCATCGCATCATGATCAGTGGCGGCTTATCGGTACTGGATGGTCTGTGTCAGCGGCTGGCTGACATCTGCCAATTACCGGTGGAGCGTGCGTTACAAACCGAAGCAACAGCAAAAGGGCTGGCATACCTGCTGGCTACACCCGAACAAACATGGGGCAATGAGGGCGAAACCCCACATTTTGTGCCACAAAATAATCAGGCTCTGGGTGAACGTTACCAGCACTGGCACAGTGCACTGCATACCGCTGTAACGTTAACAAAACAGTTGCAGGCAAAGTGAATGGAGGACAACGAGTCATGAAAACACCCACAATTCCAACACAAACCCTGGCCCATCGTCTGGTTGCCCATCGTGGTTATAGCCAGTGTTATCCCGAAAACACCCTGAGCGCCTTGCGGGCAGCACTGCGTGTCGGCGCACGTTATGTGGAATTTGATGTGCAATTTACGGTTGATCGGGTGCCCATGGTATTTCACGACGAAAAACTGAAACGTATCACAGGTATCAGCGGTAACATTCATCAACTGACAGCGGCACAGCTGACCGCATTTCGGGCCAGTGAGGCGAAACGATTTGGTGAGCAATTTGGTGATGAACCCGTGCCAACGCTGGCCGATGTGTTACAACTGTTGTCGTCGTGGCCGGAGGTGACGGCGTTTGTGGAAATCAAACACAGCACGGTAATGCAGTTTGGCGTAAAGGCAGTAGCACAAGACATGATGACCGCACTGGCAGCACATCAACATAACTGCATATTGATTTCTTTTCATGCGCCGGTGTTACAGGCTGCACGGGATGCCGGGATGCAGCGTATTGCCTGGGTGTTGACAAAATGGAACGATGCTGCCCGTCAACAGGCCGAACAGCTGTCCCCCGATATCCTGTTTTGTAACTACAAAAAGATACCAAAAAACGATGTGTTGTGGCCGGGCGTCTGGTCATGGGCACTTTATGACGTGACAGACCCGGCTGTGGCATTGCATTGGTTTTCGCGTGGTGCACAGTTGATCGAAACCTGGGATATTGGTGCAATGTTACGTGATCCCCGCTTGCAGGTGATGGATGTTGCTGCACAACTCTCTGTACAACCCGCTGCACAAAAACCCGCAAGGAAAAATGATGGGCAGTGAACAGTATGACTTACTGGTCATTGGCGGAGGTATCCACGGTGTCGGTGTTGCACAGGCAGCAACAGCAGCCGGTTATCGTGTTCTGGTGCTGGAGCAGGGCAAGCTGGCCTGTGGCACATCAAGCCGTTCCAGCAAGCTGATTCATGGCGGACTGCGTTATCTTGAACAGGGTCAGTTTTCACTGGTACGGGAATGTCTGCGTGAACGCACATTACTGCTGAAAAATGCCCCGGGGCTGGTACGCTTGCGGCCTTTTTTTATTCCGGTTTATAAAAATTCAGTCCGTAGCCGCTGGTTGATCAGCACAGGCCTTACTCTTTATTCGCTATTAGCCGGTGGTGGCCGCGATACGCGATTCCGCCGTGTACCACGCAGTGAATGGTCAGAGCTGGACGGGTTAAATACAACCGGACTACAGGCTGTATTCCAGTACCAGGACGCGCAAACCGATGATGCAGCACTGACTCGTGCAGTAATGGCCTCGGCACAAACACTGGGTGCGCAGCTCAAAACACAGGCCATATTTATCGCAGCATCCGACATTAAAAATGCACAGCAAAAACACTGGGAAATACGTTATCGACAGCATGAACAGGAACACACCTGCACTACGACAGCAATTGTAAATGCTGCCGGTCCCTGGGCCAATGACGTGCTGACCCGCATTGACTCACCAGTAAAACCGGTAGATGTGGAACTGGTGCAGGGCGCACACCTGGTGCTGGACGGAAAACTGGAACACGGCAGCTATTATCTGGAATCTCCCCGGGATCAACGCCCGGTATTTGTGATGCCCTGGCAGCTTGACGGCCAGGCGGCAGACAGCGCCATTCTGCTGGGCACCACGGAAACCCGGTTCACAGGAAATCCCGAAGAAGTGCGTCTACTGCCAACGGAGCAGGAATATTTATTGGAGACGTATCAATATTATTTTTCAACACCCGCCAACATTCGCGGAGCATTTGCGGGCTTGAGGGTATTGCCTGTTGCCGGAAGCCCGATGGGTAAAAACCAAAATAGTGAAAACCAGAGCAGCAGGCAGTATGCAGCACGTCAGCGCGAAACCGTATTGCAAACCGATAACCCGGACGCCCCCCGGCTGCTGACGATTTATGGTGGCAAGCTGACAGCTTACAGGGCGACAGCAGAAAAGGTTGTGCGCATGTTGCGAAACAACTTGCCGGACAGGACACGCATCGCCGATACACGCACATTAGTGCTGGAAACCGTTATTTGGCAAAGCGACGAATCCGTTTATTAGGAACGTACACCTTGCCATGCGTTTCGGGCTCTATGCTCGCGCCAACCAGCTTGATACACTTTAATATTCCCGGGAACCTGTCGAATCCGGGTGATCGTAGCGAGAAAAGAGCACTTTAAACCCATTTTTTCGGTTATTTGAGGTGAACATTGAGTATATTTAACGAAAGTGATCGAAAAAACGGGTCAAAACGGTTTTTTCGCAGCGGGTTCATCCTGAGTCCGACAGGCTCCGGGAGCCTGTCTTTGTACTGCCGCTCATACAGGACATGTATACTCACCATGAGAAAACCCGCTCACCTCGCCGCCCTGTACACGCGACTCCTGTTGCTTGCCACAGTGGGCAGCCTGCTGATTGCCTGCGATGGTAATACAGAATTAATGAAGCACACCCTGGACGGTGACCCCTCTGTAGTACAAACCGATCTGGCCAATGGCGCGCGGGTTGATGAACGCAACAATTTTGGCTGGACGGCGCTCATGCATGCCGCCCGGCAAGACCAGACAGCCACCATGGCGGTGCTCATTGATGCCGGTGCCGACATCAACACCCAGGACGACGATGGCTGGACGCCGCTGATGCGCGCCACCACCAAGGGTAATGTTGCCGCCGTACAATTGCTGTTGCAGCGCAAAGCCAACACCGAACTGGCTGATAAAAATGGCTGGACGCCACTGTTATGGGCGAGTAATCGTGGTTACAGCGACATACTCGAACTGTTGCTTGCCAGCGGTGCCAACATTAACGTGAAAAGCAGGAATGGGCGCACGGCACTTTATCTCGCACGCAACGAAGGACACAACAACATTCTGGATATATTACAAAAAGCCGGAGTTAAACAATAACAGCTCATCATTTGAGTGGAAGAGGTCGCGGTACGATGTTTCGTGGATTGATCATACTAATTTTTGTATCCGGGGTATCACTGCACTTTCTTACTGCCTGCACATCCGCCTCAAACTCCACCACGCGTGGCGCCCAGTACGAGGTAGACAGTGGCATAAGCGAAGGCAAGCGTTGGCGTGACAATCGCTACTTTGCCAATACAGTGGAAACCGAAGCACTGGCAACCGACGGCATTCATGACCCTGACAACGATGCCATCAACGCTTTGCAAGAGCCCGCAGAAGCACTCAGTGCCTTCCCTCTAGGCCGCAGAGGTGACGTTGACTGGGTCAAGGCCCTGGATTTGGGCATTATCGAACCCCGGGCTGATTTGACGGGGCAAGCCCGGATGACCGTGCTGGACATGGATATTATGTTCAAAAACACCGGCCAGATGCCCTGGGTGAAATTCCCGCACGCTGCGCACACCCAATGGCTGGCCTGCTCTAATTGCCACCCCGCGATTTTCATCGAAAAAAAGGGGGCCAACAAACTTTCCATGGATGGCATTCTCGCTGGCGAACACTGCGGTCGCTGCCATGACAAGGTTGCCTTTTCACTATGGACCTGTGAACGCTGCCACAGCGTCTCCCACGAAGGCACCCCGGAAAACTGGAATAAATTCATGGGTGTGCGGCCCAAATAAAAAATCATGGCTTCAATCATAACTTCATGGCAACGCTGTTTGTTTATGACAAAAGTGAGGCCAGACAAACAGCAACGTCACCAGTACATCGTCAAGGCCATTTCGACTAGCGCACCTCAGCCAGCAATGCAGCCACCTGGTCACTGCCTTTATCCCTTGCCACACTGAGCGCAGTCTGACCATCCTCGTCACGCGCTGCCGGATCAGCGCCTTGCGCCAATAACACTTTGGCCACTTCAGGCCGGTCAAAGGCTGCGGCCGCCATTAACGGGGTACGCTGCTTTAATCCACGGCCATTGACATCAATGCCTGCTTTCACCATAAGACTGACGATATCGGTATGTCCCAGCCCGGCGCCCAGCATCAGCAACTCTTCGCCATCACGCTTGTCCAGCCCGGACGCTTTGTCTTTCAGCAAATTATCTAACAGTAATTGTACAGTCTCTGAATGGCCAAAATAAACCGCATTAACCAACGGTGCACCGCCGCTTTCATCACGCACTTGCGCATTGGCACCGTTTTCCAACAATAACTCCACTACTGCATAATGCCCGGCCGTTGCCGCAACGATTAACGCCGTCGTGCCATAATTGTCCGCTGTATTCACATCGGCACCTTGCTCGATCAACCACTGCACCACCTCTTGATGATTTTCAGAAGCGGCAAACATCAAAGCATTTTTACCTTTATTGCTACGTTCGTTGACATCGGCTCCGCGTTGCACAGTCGCCTGCACAAATTTTAAATTGCCATCTTTGGCAGCATTCATCATCTCGGAGGTATATTCACGCGAACAGGCGCCAAGCAATACAATACTTAATGCCACAGCGCACAATGCTGCACGCTTTACCCACTGCTTATTCATTGACCAGACCTTCAGAAACAGTAACCAGAAATACAAAACAGATTTATTATTATTTTTTAGCGCCTCATTGACGCATAAAACTCGGTGTTCACCTTGGTATCTTTCAGGCGATCCAACAAAAACTCAATGGCCGCCAATTCATCCATGGGATGCAACAGCTTGCGCAAAATCCAGATTTTCTGCAACTCGTCAGGCTTGGTGAGACGCTCTTCGCGGCGCGTGCCAGAACGATTAATATCGATAGCAGGATAAATACGCTTTTCGGCGATACGCCTGTCCAGATGCACCTCCATGTTACCGGTGCCTTTGAATTCTTCATAAATCACATCGTCCATGCGCGACCCGGTATCCACAAGGGCAGTGGCCAGAATAGTGAGGCTGCCGCCTTCTTCAATGTTTCGTGCCGCACCAAAAAAGCGTTTGGGACGATGCAACGCATTGGCATCCACACCACCTGTCAGCACCTTGCCGGAAGAAGGAATCACCGTGTTATAAGCACGTGCCAGACGTGTAATCGAATCCAGCAGGATGACCACATCCTTTTTGTGTTCCACCAGACGCTTGGCTTTTTCAATGACCATTTCCGCTACTTGTACATGACGACTGGCTGGCTCATCGAAGGTACTGGATACCACTTCACCACGCACCGAACGCGCCATTTCCGTCACTTCTTCCGGGCGCTCGTCAATGAGCAATACAATAAGAATACACTCGGGATGATTGGCGGCAATGCTTTGTGCGATGTACTGCAACATCATTGTTTTACCCGACTTGGGTGGAGAAACAATCAGCCCGCGCTGGCCCTTGCCCACGGGTGCCGCCATGTCGATCACGCGCGCCGTCAAATCCTCGGTACTACCATTGCCTATTTCCAGGGTCAGGCGCTCATTGGCAAACAGCGGGGTGAGATTTTCAAACGGTACTTTATTTTTGGCATTTTCCGGTCGATCAAAATTGATTTCACCCACCTTGAGCAGTGCAAAATACCGTTCACCATCTTTCGGCGGGCGAATCTTGCCGGAAATGGTATCACCCGTGCGCAAACTGAAACGTCGAATCTGGCTGGGTGACACATAAATATCATCCGGCCCGGCCAAATATGAACTGTCCGCCGACCTTAAAAAACCGAATCCATCCTGCAATATTTCCAGCACACCATCACCGTAAATATCTTCACCATTTTTGGCATGTGCTTTGAGCAAAGCAAAAATGATGTCTTGTTTGCGAGCCCGAGCCATACCTTCCACACCGGTATCCCGGGCAAGTTCGGTAAGTTCAAGGGCAGTTTTTTGTTTCAGTTCGGTCAGGTTCATAGGCGTAGGATCACCGGAATAGTTTAAAAGATAAAATTTGGAGGACTCACCAGTGCCATAGTCTGGCGTGTTCAGAATCAGAAATTCTGTGCAAAAAAATGGATAGTGGTAACAGAGTGCTCAAAAAGGAATTATTAAGGGGTTTTATTTTAAGGGCTTACCAGAAAATCAGTTCGTTTGCTTAAATTTGACTTGTTTTACACGGAAAGAAGGCCAGGACACGGCGCGAAGCAAACGTTTTGAGATACCAGCGTCGCGCTAACCTACCACGAAGACCCGGCGCCGTCCAGCCCTGCCCGCTGCCCGTGCTCCAAACACTGCGACGAAACAGGATGAAAGAGCCGGAAACACAACACGTTGCACGCAAACAGCACACCTGACGCACAATATATTGTGTTTTCCGTCTCTGCACATAACCCGGACGACCACCGTACAAGCGGTTTCTCTTTGAAAACAAAACCTTCAATCATTCGCTAAACATATAGATCACCAGGCTCCCATGGTCAACCTGAACCGAATACAACAGCATGTTGTGTTTGGGCAGGTGGCTTATGGTGCGCTTGATGAACAGATTTACATTTATTTTTTGCGTGTGGCGCCAGATACCGACAACGCAACTTTTTTGGCAGGCTGCCTGGCCTGATCAACATCATTGACTCACCGTAACCAACAGTTTTTCAATAGAGCTAATGGCGGGGAAATGACAACGAATTTTGGCAAGGAAAAACGGGGTGGTCGGATCAGCACATTACCCTTAAGGCGATGTTCCATAACTGTATTGCCCATGCTCCTCAAGGATATCACCAACAGGTTTTCGTGAAAACGCAATCAGCAGTGAAGACCACGGAAGGAAAGCTTGTTGCCCTGGATAGCAAAACAGCATGGCATTTGCGTGATCACAAAAACAACCCTGATCCTCTGCCCGAGTCGCACCCAACACACGTTTATCGCACCGGCTTCGCTTGCCCGACCCGATACACATCCAGCGGATACAGCAATGTATCTGCAATAAAACTGAAAGGCATATCGATCACATACAGATAAACCTGTCCATAAATATCGTACTGATACCATGATTTTTTCATGTTTTTTATGGCGGACTTTGTTCCTGCATAGGGCATGGATGCCTCTCTTTCAGAATGTGCCACAATGGTAGAACAACCACTAACGGCAAAAACAAAAATAAAAGACAAAATGATTTTTGTGTATTTTGATCGTTTCATGTCGCAACCTCACTCAGCCCATTCCTGCACTTTTGTTCAATCAGAACGAACACCAACAGTAGGCGCTTTAGGCGAATACAGACCAAATATGAGCGCCAGATCGGGATGTTATTACGTGCACGTCCCTTATCCGTTCAACACCAACGTTCCCACCAATTGTGACACTTCCGTCAATTCATGCCGTTCCATATAACTCACAATACCATCGTTTATCTTTTTGCAGACCAACGGATCATAAAACAGTGCTGTACCCACACCCACGGCAGAAGCACCGGCAATCATAAATTCAATGGCATCGTTGGCAGTACAAATACCTCCCTGGCCGATAATCGGAATACCATGGCCCTTGCACACCTGATACACCTGGTGCGTTTTTAACAGGGCAACAGGCTTGATGGCGGGACCAGACAAACCACCCTGATTGTTACCAATAACAGGCGTTCGCGATTCCACGTCGATAGCCATACCCATAAGCGTGTTGATAACCGCAAAGCCATCAGTACCAGCGTCGATACAACGTTGGGCATTTTCAGCGATGTCCGTCTGATTGGGCGAGAGCTTGGTGATTAACGGTTTGTCGGTTTCCTTGCGACAGGCTTCCACCACTCGCGCGGACATGTCCGGATCATTGCCGAAAGCGACGCCGCCTTCCTTGACGTTGGGACAGGAAATATTGATTTCCATGGCGTCGATATCGGAGTCGTTAAACAGACGCGTCACTTCTGCGTAGTCTTCCACAGTGGAACCGGCGATATTGGCAATAAAGCGGGTTTCTTCAAAATCCAGTCCAGGCAGGATTTCATTGATCACATGTTTGGCACCGGGATTTTGCAAGCCAATGGCATTGATCATTCCTGCCGGTGTTTCGATCACCCGGTGCGGCGCATTGCCGAGGCGTGGCTCCAGCGTGGTGCCTTTGAGGCACACGGCACCCACATCACGATTGGTAAAGCCCTTGACTCGTGTGTATTCTTCACCAAAGCCAACACAACCGGATAGCAGAACAACGGGGGTGTCGAAGCGCATGCCGCAAAACCCGGATACCAGCATGGTTTTTTGTGATTTATGCACCATTAATTTTTTACCTTGTTAATTCCTGTTTTTGGAGTGTGTTTGCCAGCCTGTGTTCCACATCGTTCTTTTTCAACCAGAAATCCCGCCCAATACGGGCAATATTATCCGTCTTTGCGCCAATTGCGGTGCGCAACTGCACCTGATTCGCCCGCTGGGTTTTGATATGTCGCATAAACAACTGCGTCGCGCCGGACTGGATTATCATGAATTTGCCAAGGTACAGATTCATGACACTCTCGACGCCTTTGTGCAGACAACCAAACCCACACGACTGTTCGCCTGCTCCACCAGGGGGCAACAGAATTATACCCGGTCTGACTACGTAGCGGGGGATGCATTTTTATTCGGGCCGGAGACGCGAGGACTACCTGCGAATATTCTGGACTCGCTACCAGATGAGCAATTGCTGCGTATTCCCATGTTACCCGACAATCGCAGTTTGAACCTGTCCAATGCGACAGCAATTATTGTTTATGAAGCCTGGCGGCAGTTGGGGTTTGTGGGGGCGAGTTAACGCCTGCATACCCCTGCACACCATTATACAAATCTGCTCTATCCCGACATTTCTCGTCCTGCAACACCTTCCGGGCCTTGCATTCAATCAACTGAAGAACGTGTATGCAATAACATCATTTGTTTCAGGCTGCCCGGACGATGTCCGTGTAAAATCGATTTGAGTATTTTAATTGCACTGTCCAGAGTCCAGAGGGTTGCGCAACCACCTTTTTTACGCAATTTCCGCAGAATGTAAAATATTCCTCTTGTCGTGGTTGCGATTATGACGACAGCGCAAAAATAGCCATTCAAGAAATGTTTTATGGCAGCGCGAACAAAAAATGCAGGTATAACGTATGAGCAAACAAGACAAGGTGCCCGGGCACACTGCAAAAAAAGGTGTTTTTCACGCCCCGTGGGAAAAGTCTTTTAATAAAATACTCACTCCTTTCGAGGAGTTTATCCATCGCCAGACGACGAGTGGTCTGTTGTTGATGGGGATGGCTATTCTGGCACTGGTGCTGGCCAACAGCGGCTTGTCCGGACTTTATCAGCAGTGGGTGCATCTGCCGATCGGGATCAATGTTGGTGGTTGGGTATTGGAAAAAACACTGCAACACTGGGTTAATGATGGTTTGATGACCTTGTTTTTCTTTGTGGTAGGACTGGAACTCAAACGCGAAATACTGGTGGGTGAATTGGCGATTCCACGTCAGGCTGCGCTGCCTGTTATCGCTGCAATTGGTGGCATGGTGGTGCCAGCATTGATCTATTTTTCCTTCAACCACGGTGGCGATGCTGCCCGTGGCTGGGGAATTCCCATGGCCACGGATATTGCCTTCGCTATCGGTGCACTGGTGTTGCTGGCCCGTCGCGTGCCCAGAGCGTTGATCACCTTTTTGGTAGCGTTGGCAATTGTGGATGATCTGGGTGCAGTAATAATCATCGCGCTTTTTTATACCGAGCAGCTGGTATGGGAGGCATTACTCATTGCTGCGATAATACTGGGTGTGTTGCTCGTATTTAACCGGGCCGGTGTCCGCCAGCCCCTGCCCTATTTTTTGCTCGGTGTGCTGCTGTGGTTTGCCCTGCTTGAGTCCGGTGTTCACGCCACGCTGGCCGGCGTATTGACAGCCTTTATGATTCCGGCGCGTCCAAAATATGACCCGGTTCGCTTTAGCGAACATATGAAAAGTTTGATGGTTCGTTTTGACGCCAGTCATCAGCCAGGTAAAAGCATCATGACCAATGATGATTTACGCACTGTGGTGCACACACTTGAAAACAGCGTGCACAAGGTAGAAACACCTTTGCAGCGACTGGAACGCGGAATGCACATGCCCGTGGCTTTCCTGGTAATCCCTGTATTTGCGTTCATTAATGCGGGTATTCCCATGGAACTGGCGAGCCTGGGTGATACGCTGACACACCCGGTGACGATGGGAGTCGTGTTCGGGCTGGTGCTGGGGAAATTTATCGGTATTGCCGGGGCCAGCTGGCTTGCGCTCAGATTGGGTATCGCTCAACTCCCTGCACAAACCTGCTTTAGCCAGATTGCCGGTGTAGCACTGCTGGCGGGTATCGGTTTCACCATGGCGATATTCATTGCCGAACTGGGGTTTGCGAACCAACCAGAATATTTGTTAATGGCAAAGACCGGAGTTTTGTTTGCTTCTTTGCTGGCAGGCATTGGTGGCTTTACCTGGTTATGGTGGGTTAGTGAGCATTCGCCAACGAATAAGAATTAGTCTGAATTATGATCGGTGTGCCTGCCCGGATAATCATTTTTTTGATATGCTGATCAACTAAATCAAGAAGGAGATCCAAATGGAATCAACCACTTTAAAGGATGTATTCATTTCTATGGGTGTGCTGGAGCGCTATTTTGAAGGCGTCGTTCCCGTTAACCTTTGGAGAGGTTTGAATATAAAGAGAAACGTTGGTCTGTTTGACTTGATCGAAAAGCCTTTCAAAATGTCAAGTGGAAAAGTACGCAAGCCAGATTTAACGATTGAAAACGGATGGGTTAAGGTTAAGCACTGGCCAAGAGGTATTTCCACATTTGACAAGCCCGGGACTCCGAAGGGTAAAGACTGGGTTCACTGTAAAATCCCCGCTGGAACCCGCCTTCCTGTCGGGTTGGCAATAGTTCAAGATTCTTACAACGAATCTTTCACGGCTACCCATTATACAATAGCCCCGGCACATGATATGCCAATTGCCACGTTTAGACATCTTCTTGAAAATTTCGCAGCGGAAATAGAGAGGCTGGCAAAATGATAGAGATTTCTAACGCTGCTGCTCCTCTTTTAGTACAAGCATTAAGAGATGCTGTTCGACACAACGAAGAGCTGTTAAAAAGCGAAACCCTCAGAAACAGATCAGAATATGAAGAGTATTTGGTTGAAGTGAGCCAATTTTACGCTGAAATTAAATCTCAATATAAAAAGCTTGAATCTGAAATTGGCATATCACTTGATGAAATCGTGTGATTTTTAGTGCGTACCCATTTTGTTAATGGTCTCTGACCCTGATTAATAAACCGGAATATTTGTTAATGGCAAAGACCGGAGTTTTGTTTGCTTCTTTGCTGGCAGGCATTGGTGGCTTTACCTGGTTATGGTGGGTTAGTGAATACTCGCCAACGAACAAAAATTAGCCTGAATTATGATCGATGTGCCTGCGCCAGATAATCATCGCTGCGCATTTCCATCAAACGACTCACCGTGCGTTGAAAATCAAAGGTATGCCGACGACCATGATACAGGTGTGCAGGTTCGTTATCAGCGGTGATCAGCAGTTTGACGCGGCGGTCATAAAATTCGTCCACCATATTGATAAACCGGTGTGCCCATTCTTCTTCGTTTTCGCCCATGCCGGGTACACCAGAAACAAATACCGTATGAAACTGCCGGGCTAACTCAATATAGTCAGCGCTGGCGCGAGGACCGTGGCAAAGTTGATAAAAATCAAACCAGGCAACGTCGTCAACGCGACGCCGACAGCCAATCTGGCGATGATTGATTTGCAACGGGGTGTCAATCAGTGTTGTACCGGGAGCAAGTTCATTAAAACGTTGTTCGATAGCGCGTTCACTGGCGGTGTTGAGCGGTGAAAACCAGGTGTGGGCCTGTTTGAGTTTACGCAGGCGATGGTCTGTATCACCATTTAACTGGATGACCTCGGTGCCCGTTTCAATGAGTTTGATCGCGGGTAAAAAATGTTCGCGTTGCAGACCATTTTGGTACAGCTCTGCCGGTGCAAGGTTGGAGGTGAATACCAGCGCGATTCCCTGGGTGTTGAGTGCGTCGAGCAAACGATAAAGAATCATCGCGTCGGTAATATCTTCCACATAAAGTTCATCGAGACACAAAACGCGCGTGCGCCGGGCAAAGTGTTTGGCGACGATGAGTAGCGGGTCGCGTTGCCCTGCCAGTTGTGTAAGTTCGTCGTGAATCTCCCGCATGAAGTGACGAAAGTGCAAACGCAATTTTTTATCAAAAGGCAGGGCATCGAAAAACATGTCCATGAGCCAGGTTTTGCCACGACCAACGCCGCCCCATAAATACAACCCGCGCTGTGTCGTCTCGTGTTTACCCAATTTTTTGCGCAACCGTGCAATCCGGCCCTTTTGTACCGGTTGTTGCAGGCGCGAAGACAGGGCCTGAAAATATTTCAATGCCGCAAGCTGGGCCGGGTCAGGCTCGAAGTGCCCGTCGATCAGGGCGTGTTGATAGTGTGCGTCAAGATCCATGCGGGGTAATTCGTGAAGGCTCCCTGAAAGTAACGACCGCGTTCCCGCTGGCTTTATTGGCGTTGTGTTCGGTATCATGCCGCGCTATGCGACATTCTATGCAAAATTCAATTAAAAAAGCAGTCTGCTTGTGGATAGTATTGCTGGCAATCCTGAGCCTGGCAGCCTGTGACGACAAAAACCGGCTGGTAGCGCCCGCAGGGGATCATGCCGTACTGGAGCAGTTGGCGGAAGCTTACCGCAATGTCGGCGAAAAATATCCCGTACAACCGCAGGCTATGCCACCCGGGGGACGCAAGGAATTTGTGGACAAGGTATTTACCCTGGCCGGTTACCATTATTCGGCAACGCTGATCGCGATGGGACAATCTGCTGCTGATAGCAGCAATCAGGAACAGCGTGATTTGGTAGAATTGCTGCTATTGCCCGTGAAAGGAGTGTCAAACGAAGTTCGGGCCGATTTATATACCGATGATGAACTGGTGGCAATGCAGCGTTTACAGATAAATTTTCGGTAGTACCAGCCGCCTGGTACATCGGATTTAAAAACCGTTGGGCAATTTATGAGTTCACAATACCAATTTTTTGCCACGGCACCCAAGGGTATGGAAAGCCTGCTGGCCGACGAGTTACGCCAACTGGGTGCAGCCAATGTGGGTGAAACCCGCGCTGGTGCGGGTTTTCAGGGTGACCTCGGTCAGGCGTACCGGATTTGTCTGTGGTCACGCATTGCCAACCGGGTGTTGATGCCACTGACGAGTTTCTCCGCCGCCGATCCCGAACAGCTCTACGAAGGTGTAATGGCCATCGACTGGGCCAGGCACCTGGCGGTGGATGGCAGTCTGGTGGTGGATTTCAGCAGCGTGCGTTCAGAAATCACCCACACCCGATTCGGCGCACAAAAAGTCAAAGATGCCATTGTGGATCACTTTCGTCACGAGACCGGCGAGCGTCCTTCGGTGGATCGCGATACGCCGGATCTGCGTGTTAATCTGTTCCTGTTTCGTGATCAGGCCACGGTGAATATCGATCTTTCCGGTGACAGCCTGCATCGTCGCGGCTATCGTCTCGAAGGTGCGGTAGCACCGCTGAAAGAAAATCTGGCTGCCGGTATTTTGCAGCGTGCCGGTTGGGCAGAGATCGCCCGGCAGGGTGGCGGACTGGTGGACCCCATGTGCGGCTCCGGCACCCTGCCCATAGAGGCGGCGATGATTGCCGCAGATATTGCACCAGGCATTGACCGGCCTTACTGGGGTTTTTCCGGCTGGAAAGGGCACGATGCGGATCTTTGGGCCGCGCTATTGGCCGACGCTCGCAAGCGTCGCGACAAAGGCCTGACCAAACTACCGGTGATTCGTGGTTTTGATGCCAGTAGTCAGGCCATCGAAGCCGCACAGGACAATGCCGCCCACGCCGGGCTTGCCGACTACATCGAATTTTCCCAACGTGCCATCAAGGATTGTGCTCCTGCGCCGGAAGGTCCGGCGGGACTGGTAGCGGTCAACCCGCCCTACGGTGAGCGACTGGGTGAACACGAAGAACTCAAACCATTGTACAAGGTACTGGGAGACTGCCTGAAAGCACAATACGTTGGTTGGCGTGCGACGCTGATTACCAGCGATGCAGAGCTGGGCAAGTGTGTCGGCATTCGCGCGCGACACATCAATACGCTCTACAACGGTGCGCTGGAATGCAAACTGCTGCGCTTTGAGCTGGACGAGCGCTGGTTCATGAAGGAACGCGGTGATCGCGCCGCCGAGCCGGGCGCGCAGATGTTTGCCAACCGGTTGCGCAAAAATCTCAAACAATTGTCGCGTTGGCGCAAACAACAATCCATCGGTTGTTATCGAGCCTACGATGCCGACATGCCGGAATATGCCTTCGCCATTGATGTCTACGAAACGGTAGCCTCGGCACAAAACACGCAGGAGGCGGGGCGCTGGATTATTGTGCAGGAATACGCTGCACCTGCGTCTATTGATGTACGCAAGGTACGTGCGCGTCGCGAACAGGTGCTGGCAGTGCTGCCACAGGTGTTTGACGTGCCCGAAGCACAGGTGATATTAAAAACCCGCGAGCGCCAACGTGGCAACAATCAATATGAAAAACAGAACGAGACACGCCGTTTTCATGAGGTGCGGGAAGAGCCGTGTCGGCTATGGGTGAATTTTGAAGACTACCTGGACACGGGTTTGTTTTTGGATCACCGCATTACTCGCAATTTATTGGGCAAACTGGCGGTAGATCGCTCGTTTCTGAATCTGTTTGCCTACACAGGCACCGCTACCGTGCATGCAGCCCTTGGAGGCGCAGGTTCCACCACTACGGTAGACATGTCGCGTACCTATCTTGACTGGGCAGCGCGCAACATGGCGCTTAACGGTATTCGTGGCGAAGCACACGAAGTGATACAGGAAGATTGCCTGTTGTGGATCGACAAGGCCCTGTTGCGTGGTCTGCGTTTCGGAGTGATTTTTCTCGACCCGCCCACCTTTTCCAATTCCAGACGCATGGAAGAGAATTTTGACATCCAGCGTGACCATGTGGAGCTGATTCAAAAAACCGCAGCACTGCTGGAACCGGACGGAGTACTGATTTTTTCCAATAATTTCCGGCGTTTTAAAATGGATATGCAAGGGCTGGCCGGACTGAACGTGGAAGATATCAGTGCCAATACTCTTCCGAAAGATTTTGAGCGCAATACCAAAATTCACCGCTGCTGGAAAATCAAACGGACGCCAAAGTGATGGCCACAAAGAACAATTAGATCTTTTCCAAATCTGGGTGCAGATGGTAGACTTCGACACACTGGCCGTGAAATACACGTATTTTACACAGTGATTTTACCAGCGATTCCACACATTATTTCTAACAACGTCTTTGGTTGATATCAAAAAAGCAAAGACAAAAAATTGAGGGTGTATACATGGGAGTTCTCGTAGGCCGCAAGGCACCAGATTTTACTGCCCCCGCCGTACTCGGCGATGGCTCAATTGTTGATGAGTTTAATTTTTCCAGCACGACTGCTGGCAAACCGGCAGTCATATTTTTCTATCCACTGGATTTTACTTTTGTTTGTCCCTCCGAACTGATCGCCTTTGATCACCGTCTCGGTGAGTTCAAAAAACGCGGCGTGGAAGTGATTGGTGTTTCCATCGATTCTCACTTCACGCATAACGCCTGGCGTAACACCCCGATCAACAAGGGTGGCATTGGTCCTGTAGGTTACGCGCTGGTTGCCGACATGACTCACGGCATCTGCAAGGCCTATGACGTAGAAACCCCTGATGGAGCAGTGGCCTTCCGGGGTTCTTTCCTCATCGACAAAGAAGGTGTGGTACGTCATCAGGTGGTTAACGATTTGCCGCTGGGCCGCAATATCGACGAGATGTTGCGCATGATTGATGCCCTGCAATTCCACGAAGAGCACGGCGAAGTCTGTCCTGCTAACTGGAAGGAAGGCGAAAAAGGCATGAAGGACACCCCGGACGGTGTGGCCGAATACCTGGCGGAGAATGCCGACAAGCTGTAAACAGAATGTTGATTCTGTAGTTAGTACATCAGTAGTACGTCGCTTCAAAAAAACATGAAGCGACGTACTGCATTTGCTGCCTTATGTGTTTGCCCGTACGTGCAAACCACACTCCTTGCTTTCCGGGTTTTCCCACCACCAGCGTCCGGCACGAACATCCTCTTTTTCGGCAATTGCCCGTGTACACGGAGCGCAACCGATGCTCGGATACCCCTTGGTATGTAATTCATTAAAGGGCACGTCATGTTCACGGATATAGGCCCAGGCCTCCTCTTCACTCCAATCCAGCAGGGGATTGAACTTGGGAATACCATGCGCTTCATCCCACTCCATACGTTGCAGGTCAGTACGGGTTACCGATTGCTCTTTGCGTAACCCGGTGATCCAGGCTTCGCGTGTAGACAAGGCCCGTTTCAATGGTGCCAGTTTTCGTATAGAGCAGCATTGCTTGCGTTGTTCGACACTATCGTAAAAAGCATTGGGGCCTTGCACCTGCACATATTCCGCAAGCACGGAGCAATCTGGTGCATAAACTTCCACCACAGAGCCATACCGCTCGTGGGTTTTTTGCATCAGGTCATAAGTTTCCGCTGGCAAGCGCCCGGTGTCCAGGGTGAACACATTTATTTCCGGCGCGTGTTTGCTGATGATGTCCAGCAACAGCATGTCTTCAATACTGAAGCTGCTGGCCAGCGCGGCCGGTGCGTAGTCTCGTTGAATATTATTCAACAAAGAGATAACTGATTTTACCTTTTTATCCACCAACATTTCCTTTCTCCTTATATCAAATATTACCTGTGTAAACGATGTACCAGGAGGCTGTCGGACTTAGAGAATCGTAGTGAGGGAAAGTTATTTTGAGTCCATTATTTTGATCGTTTGAGGCGAATATTGGACATATTCAACAAAAAGGATCAAAAAAATGGATTCAAAATGAATTTTCCGCAGTAGATTCATCCTGAGTCCGACAGGCTCCTCCTAGGCAGACACCTGCAATTTCTTTTCGCCCACGGCCACCAGCTGCGCAACTTCCGGTAATGACGCTTGCACATCCAGTTGCACATCTACTGATTCACAGGCTTTTGCCACTAACACGGTCCACAAGTCTTGCGCATTTGCCAGTTTTTCAAAACGGGCATCATCAAAATCTGCACGCAATTTCTGCATTTCCTCAATAAAGACCGTGAGTGATTCTGCAAGATGCTGCGCTGCGTCTGTCTGTTTCGCGATTTTCCCGGCAAGCTCGGTCAGATCATCCGGCAAAACATTTTCGCCTCCGGCATGCAATAACGCCTGTGCTACCAGGCGTGCAATAGCTTCGGCGCAGTCCAGCGCCTGATCTTCTTTTTTCGCCAGTTGAAACACCTGACGATATTCCCGCTCATGTGCTGCCTCGGAGAAACTTGCCGACACCACATCATGTTTTGCACCCATGCATTCGCCACCACCCAATGCCAACACGCGGAAGTCTTCTGTTTCACCAAAATCTTTTGACAACCACTCACTATTCGGGCCACTAATCACCGTTAGATCCTGTAACAGCTGGGTGAAATAGCCTTCTTCCTGGCGTTGTGCCCAGACATGAAAACTTTCTTCAGCCTGACGTGTACGTTCATATTCACGATTAACACGTTTTACCGCCGCAGGTGCCATGCGTACAGGAACTTCAGGACCACGCACGGCAATCTTGCCACCGTTACGGCCATCGCCACCAAAATGCAGGCGGTAATGCGGAATCAACTTTCCATTGATGCGACGACCTTCGCCATGCATACCGATATCACCCACGTAAGGTTGCGCACAACCGTTGTGACAGCCACTGACCCGAATACGCAGATCACTTTCACCACCACTCAACTCCTGGCACACCAACCGCGAGGCGGTAATACCCAGACGGCATGTCCAGGTACCGGGACAGGCCACCACATCATCACCGGCAGCGGGCGCAGCCAGATCCAGCAAACGTATACCGTCTTTTACAGCCTGTAGTCCGTCTTGCGGAATATTCAACAGCATCAGATTTTGATCCTGGGTGACACGCATTTCCACAGCTTCATATTGTTCGGACAATGCCACCAGACCGTGCATTTGTGCTGAACTCAAATCCCCCAGGGGCAAGCTCACCGGGTATACATACAGTTCTGCCTGTCGTTGTTGCAATGCACCACGCGGTGCACCTGTAGCAGAGATTTTGGACTTCACGGTCTCATCCGCCGCGACCCAGTTTGCCTCAGGCAAGGCATCGCTGGCATACACCTGCCGGGTGCGTTGTAATTCCACTTGATACTTCTGCACAAATTCGGCCTCGCCCAACCGTTCCAGCAAAAACTTCATGCGTGCCCGGGCACGACGCTTACGATCCGAATAACGATGGTGCAAGGCCAGTACCGCTTCAATGACCGGCAACAAATCTGACTCTTCAACAAATTCTTCCAGCGTAATGGCCGGACGAGGCTTGTGACCAAGACCGCCTGCTGCCAACACTTTGTAACCAAATACACCATCACGCTTTACGGCGATAACAGCCAGATCATGAAACAACCCCTGCGCGCAATCCGCTTCGCAACCGGAAAAACTCATTTTGAATTTGCGGGGTAAATGCTGGGTCAACGGGTGTCGCAAAAAACGTTGTGCCACTGCATCCACCACAGGCTGCACATCGCTGTGCTCACAGGGGCAGACACCCGCCAGCGGGCAGGCAGTGATATTACGCACGGTGTTGCCACAGGCTTCCCGTGAAGTCAGGCCTTGTTCGGCCAGTTTTTCCAGCGCAGCGGGAGTGTCACTCAGTGAAATACTGTGCAACTGGAGATCCTGTCGCGTGGTGACACTGGCAATATCCAGCTCGGAATAGTTGTCCAGCACATCGGCGACGGCACCCAGCTGACCCGGTGACACTACGCCGCCTGGCAATTTAATACGCACCATATTGACGCCTTCCTGGCGCTGGCCATAGACACCCTGTTGCAAACGCAGGGCCTGAAAACGGGTTTCGTCAAGCTCACCCGCCAAAACATCCTGCACCGCCTGACGGTATTGCGTCAGCTCCGCAGTCTCTATCCAGTGCTCGTTTTTTGTCGTCGTCATTTTTCTTTCTCCAATGTAAGTCCTGATTCCTGCGCCCGCACCCGCGACACTCAAGCGAACAACACCAACCGCACACCAATCACCGATAACAAACTGGCCAACACCAAACGCAACCAGACTTCCGGCACATGGGCGCTGAGTCGGCTGCCAATGTATATGCCCGGCAACGAACCAATCAGCAGGCTACCCAGCAACACCCAGTCCACCGTACCCAGCTGCCAGTGACCAAGACCGGCAACCGTCGCCAGCGGCACTGCATGCGCGAGATCGGTGCCCACCACCCGCACTGCCTTCATGCGCGGATAGAGCCAAAACAATACCGCTGCTCCCAGCGCGCCAGCACCCACCGAGGTCAGTGTCACCAACGCTCCAAGCACTACACCGGTTAACACTGTGGCGATTTGGGTTTTGCGTCCCGTCTCGTCATGCACCAAACCGGTATCGCTTTGCGCCAGACGGCGTCGAAATATCAACGCGCCAGCGCTGGCAATCAGTGCCAGACCCAAAGTGGTGGTCATCAGGTCCTGCGTCGCGTCGGTGTGTGTATCTACCTGCCCCAATAGCAGCAACGTCAGCAGGGATGCAGGCAAACTGCCCAGTAACAGCCATCGCACAACACACCATTCCACCGAACTCTGGCGAGCATGTACCCAGACGCCATTGGCCTTGGTAATAGCAGCAAACATCAGATCCGTACCCACCGCCACGGCAGGCGCGATACCAAAGCCAAAAATCAGCAGCGGCGTCATCAACGCACCGCCTCCCACTCCGGTAAGTCCGACCAGAACGCCTACGCCAAAGCCTGAAATAATGAGAAAAGCATCCATGAACGCGCATTCCTTTCGAATGTGCGCAGACAATAACAATCCATCAATAGGTTGAAAAAGAATAAAAGTGTCTTTATAAAGACATTTAGGTTATAAATAGCGGCTAATCAGACGATTACAAACAAAATTCGGGCACGACCACCCACACCGCCAGCAACAAAATCACTGCGGTACCTGCTGGCGAAGCCAACTCGAAGAAACAACGGAAACCTCCATGAAATTGCACCAATTGCGCTGCATCTGCGAAGTCGTAGATCACCATCTCAATATCACCGAAGCAGCAGCGGCCATGTACACTTCGCAGCCCGGCGTAAGCAAGCAGATACGTCTGCTCGAATCAGAACTCGGTGTGCCTGTTTTCGCCCGCGAGGGCAAACGCCTTACCGCCATTACCGAACCTGGCAACGAAATCATCCGTGCCGCGAGACGTATACTGCGCGAAACAGAAAATATCAGCCGTATCGGCGCAGACTACAGCGATCAATCACGTGGCACCCTGACCCTGGCCACCACCCACACCCAGGCGCGTTACGTGTTGCCGCCGGTGATTCAACAATTCCGCCAACGTTTTCCCGAGGTTACCCTGCAATTACGGCAGGGAAACCCGACGCAGATTTGTGACCGAACCCTGCGCGGAGAGGCCGATATCGTTATCGCTACCGAAGCCGTGTCCTCCGCCGACGGGCTCATTACTCTGCCCTGTTACCCCTGGCATCACTGTGTGGTGGTGCCACCAGATCACCCCCTGCTGGAAAAAACGGCACCGTTGACTTTGCAAGACCTGGCTGAACATCCCATCGTCACCTATGATTTTGCCTTCGCCGGACGCAGCCAGCTCAACGACGCCTTTCAATCCGCCGGACTACAACCAAACATTGTACTCACTGCGCTGGACGCCGACGTCATCAAAACCTACGTGGAACTGGGTCTGGGCATCGGGCTGCTGGCCGATGTGGCTTTCGAAGCACAGCGTGACAGCGGGCTGCGTCGTATCGACATCATCCACCTGTTTCCGGCCAGCACCACCTGGGTGGGCATCCGTCGCGGCAGCTACCTGCGCCGGTTTATTTTTGAGTTTGTTGAGCTGTTTGCACCACACCTGAGCCAGGCAACATTGCGCGCCGCACTCAATGCCGACTGACTGAATACTTTCAGCCTGTTGAAAAGGCTTTATCTTGTCTCCCCTTTAATTCTTGTTCCGGGCAGGGGGAACCCGGACAAATCGTTATTTGCTCACCTCCCGGGCAATTGCACCTTCCAGTTACTCTCAGGAACGCGCACGTAATAACTTCCCTGTTTTGCATCCCGGCTTCAGCCCCTCTTTGCCTGAAGCACCGACTGTTGGCGCCCGTTCTCCAATCACAAAAGCTCGAAACAGGGCAACTATTCCTGCACTTTTGTTCAATCAGAACGAACGAATACGCACTAAACCCGGACGCCAAACAGGGAAGTTATTTCATACACGTTCCTTGTCTTTTTTTATTGCCTGTTTTTTTATTATGAATTGCAAGCCATTGTTAAAGTTTTCATATTTTTACCCGATGCCGTCTCTGAAGGAAATGGTGGGTATTGCACTTATATGAGTGCCGGGCGTGATATCTGTGTAGAGCCACAGAAAACAGTGCCTCACATATCCTGTTTTATAAATTACATTCAGCGACATAACGAATAACAAACAGCGAGTAATGAAGTCCGTGAAAACAGAAGTACACTCACCTATAAAAGTTATTTTAGCCAGCATGGATGAGCGATCTATTTCCAGGATGGACACCATTTTTAAAATTATCTTCAAGGGACGCTGCAAATTTGCGCAGAATGAGGACGCACATCTGGGCATTGTTGATCTGGATGGCGAAGCCAATGCCTGGGAAAAATATCAACGACAACACCCTGATCTGCCTGCCATTGTCATGTCAGAGAATTCAGTAAAACTTGAAGGGGCTATTTATGTCGCCAAACCCGCCAAACTGGATTTATTGTGGGAATCCATTTTCGACCTGGTAACAGGGCTACCACCAGTGGCCGAGACCACCGGGAAAATTGACTCCACAGAACCCTTGACCTCCAAACCCTCGACCTCCAACAACAACCCGGGAGCATCAACAAAAATGGATTTAAATACATCAGGAGTTAATGCAGCTGCCCACGCACTGAATACCCGATTCAAGACCACGAGCATCAGCCTGAAATCAGTACAACAGACCAGTATGCGGGAAGAACCTGAGCTTTATTACAACCCGGATGATTATCTCCTGGGGCGCATTCTCTCTGGCCTTAAAAAGGGCGCCGGGCAACAGTGCATCATCCATGTGCAGTGCTGGAGAAACCGCCAACTTATTCTGCTTCCCGACCAGGATCGTGTCTATACCGACTTGACAGACAGTCAGTTGAAGAACCTGGGAGTGGCAACACTGAGTGACGAATTTACAATAGAAATCAAACGTGTTCGCAACACAGGTAAAAAAGGCTTATCCACGAGTGAAACTGATGGCCTGAGATCCATATCCATCAATCACCTGATATGGGATCTGACCCTGCGTACGGCCCGTGGCCGTGTGCCGGAAGGTACCGATTTATCCATGTCATTTTATTTGCAATCCTGGCCAAATTTTCCTCGCCTTCCACATACACCGCATGGCATGCGTATTGCTTCTTTATGGGCGGGAAACCCGCGCACACTGGATGATATCGCTCAGAGTCTGGGTATTGATCAGGCCGATGTGTATTCATTTTACAGTGCGACAGTCGCGACAGGTCTAACAGGTCCCGCAATACGCCGGGTAGATTCTCTGATCGCACCCAAAGGGGCAAACGGGTCTCCGACACGCGGGTTGCTGGCTTCCATTTTGCGCCACATCAGCAAATAACAACAATTAGATAACAACCAGAAAAACAGGAACCAATTATGATCGGTCAGCACAAAATTATTTTTACCGGACCAGTGGGTGCAGGTAAAACAACCGCCATTACCGCCATCAGTGATGTTGCTCCATTCTCCACGGAACAGGCCGCAACAGATGAAACAAAAGATAAAAAAGAGTTAACCACCGTAGCAATGGATTACGGCAGCATGCGCCTGGATAACGGGGAAACACTCCACCTTTATGGCACACCAGGACAGGAACGTTTCAACTTTATGTGGGATTTACTGACCGACGGCAGTCTTGGCGTCATTATTATGCTGGATGATGCCAACCCGGCTCCGCTGGAAGATTTGCAGGCCTTTGTCGATTCGTTCAAAGAGTTTATTCAAAATAATGCGGTGGCTATCGGCATTACGAGAATGGAGTTACGCAAGGGATTAAAACTGGAAGATTATCAGGCAACCCTGACCAAGCTGGATATGAATGTTCCGGTGTTTGAGGTAGATGCCCGTCAGCATGATGATGTCATGATGCTGGTTCAGGCGTTGCTTTATTCTCTGGACCCGGGGCTGAGCGGAGAAGCTGCGTGAGCGAATCGCTTCTGTGCCTGCGAGAGTACGGTGTCGCTTTTGGTGACAAAATTATTCTTAACGGTATCGACCTGGACATTCCCGAGCGAGGAATGACCGTGTTGCTGGGCCCTGCTGGCACCGGAAAATCGACCTTGTTGCGGACGCTTTCCGGTCTTAACAATGCCAACCCTTCCTTGCGCACCTGGGGCAATGTCGAATATGTCGGCATGCCTTTGAGAGAGTCTGAATCGCCTGCACTTGTTGCGCAGAAAACCAGACTCATCATGGCCAGTATTCGTGAAAATATTGTTAATGATATGCCCGAACGCCATACACTGGATATCTCCCAGCAACGAGATGTGGCACGACGCCTGTTGGGCAAGGCAGGCCTGACTGAACTGGTCGACCGGCTGAACGATAATGCCGTGGATTTTCCACTGGCGGTGCAGCGCCATCTGGCAATTGCCCGCACCGTAGCAGCCAACCCCAGATTAATTTTTGTGGACGAACCCACCGCCGGGCTGAGTGAGGAAGAAACACATCGCCTGCTGGATTATCTGCTTATGGAGGCTGAACGCCGTGCTGTGGTGGTGGTTGTGCACAACCAGAAGCAGGCAATCAGGCTCGGTGGGCAAACAGCATTATTGGCCGGTGGCTGGATTCATGAAGCACGACCCACTGCCGATTTTTTTGCTGCACCACAATCACAAGCTGCCAGAGACTTTGTTCGCAGTGGTTCCTGTTGTGTTTCTTCACCGGACACACCCGATGAACATCTGAATGATCCGGTAACAGAAGTCGTCAATACGCCGGATACACCGCTTGAAACGGTTCGCCCCAAAGTACCCGAAGAGGCCCGGAAATACAAAAGTGATGCCTTTGGGCCACGCAATTTTCTTTGGCTCAGAAAAGGTGATCTGGCCGGTACGCCACGTCCCGGATTATTAATCGAACTGGATTACGACCTCGCTGCGTTACAGCGAGTAGGTATCAGCGTACTGGTTTCCCTGACAACCCGGCCAATTGATCCGACCATACTGACTGAATACAACATCAGGGGAATTGCATTTCCAATCAAGGATATGGGCGTGCCCACCATTGAAGCTGCCTTGCAGTTTTGCGAACAGATGGGGGGATTGACTGAACAGGGTGAGGCCATTGCCATGCATTGCAAGGCAGGTATGGGGCGCACCGGTACCATGCTGGTTGCGCAATTAATCTGGGAAGGTGAAACCGCCCTGGATGCTCTGGAAACCGCGCGCAGCATTGAGCCACGCTGGGTGCAATCAGATGTTCAGGTGAAATTTCTGGAGGAATTTGCGTTGGCGGTAGCAAATTCCGGCATGAGCAACGGACGGCATATTGCGTCGTCATAAACCGCAAATCATTTACTGTCAAGGAGAAATAAAATGTCATTAGATAAAGCCCTACAAACAGCCATCGCATCCATTCCGGAATGTGTCGCCGCAGGTTTCGTAGACCTCAGCACAGGTATGCTACTGAGTGCCAAGACTGTGGATTCACACCCGGCTGAAGTGCTGGAGGTTGTTGCCGCTGCAACCGCAGACCTTTTTCAGGGAACCAATGTGTCTCTGATTGAGAGCATGTTTAAAAAGGCCCGTGGCGTGGAAGATGATAACCACCATTATTTTCAGGAAATCATTATTAACAGTGATAATTTGTTACACGTATTTTTGCGCTCCAAAAGCAATGAAGAACATGTAGCAACTTTTGTTTGTCGCAAATCTGCCAACCTTGGCATGGTTCTGACCAAGTCGCGTTCATCCATGCCTTCCATCGAAGCCGCTATTTAAACAAAATCTGAAAACATAGATATCATATGTCAGTGGGTTTGTTCCTGTTACGTAACAAGCTCACTGACATTTTATTCTGGACTTCTTCCAGCGGATAGTAACAAGCAATAAAACATACCGTAAGGAATGGAAATTAAATAACTTATTTGTGAATTGAGTAGTTATCCCGAAGAATTATGGAGGTAAAATGGATAACTGTATAAAAACACAATTTGTAGATTGTGATGAAGGACGCCGTATGGGCTGTGCTACTTTTTGTTGCCGCAAGCTGGTGCGCCTGCAACCTGATGAAATGGAGCCAGCTAAAGGCACGACCCCGGCAAAAGGTTTTGTCGACAAAGACCCTGAAGGTTATTGCATCCACTTTGACCGTGATAGTGGCCGCTGTACCAACTGGGAAAAACGACCGAAAGTATGTCGTGAATATGAATGCAATTCTGATTTTTTATTACAGGTTGTTCTGCGCAAAGGCTTTAGCAATATTGCCGACCTTGCCAAAACAGCTG
>JAADIL010000016.1 GCA_013151355.1 Gammaproteobacteria bacterium | reverse complement strand
GAGTCAAGGTGGACGTCGATGGCTGATCGAACCTTGAATATACCCCTTTCCGTTTGGTGGAACCGCTACGCTTGTTCCACCCAGGTCGGCTTAGCCTGACGGCTATGCCTGGCACCGGCCTTCGCCAGTGTGACGTTAATACCCCGTCAGCTTGCTGCGGGGTCGTTTATTATCTTCAATGCAGAAGCCCCGGATCACTTTGTATTTTTCAGCGATCCGGAGCCATTTTTTCTGGTGTTATCTTACTGTCTGATCGCCAGAATCACGCCCAGATCCTGCAACACCGAGGAATCGGTCGCATCCTGCCCATGCAAACGCAGAAGCATCAATTTGCCATCGGCGGAGACAAAGCCTTGCACGTTGATGTCATCTGTTCCGTCATTCAGTGTCATGCTGACAGCACCATTGCTTGAAGTAGATACCGCAAAAATCGTGTCGTCTCCCGCATCGTCAACAATTGCCGCCACTTCTGCAATATCACCGCTACGTTCAAAACCGACATCCTGACTACTAACGGCGGCACTATTGGCAGCGTTGTTGAAAGTCAGGCGAGAGTCGGCGCTGGAGGTGAACAGCTCGGTCGCCCCATCGTTCTGAAAGCTGGTAACAAGCGGAAAGATGCGATAGACCGCATCTGAAAGATCGGGCGTAACAGTGCCCAGCTTGCTGCCTACCGAGACCATTTGCCCGGAAGTAACAATAGAAGCAGGAGTCCCCCCGTCATCGGTTGTTGCAGCATCAATAATGACAAAGAGTGTTCCATCATCACTGACAAAACCATCCTTGATCTCTCCTCCACCAAAATCCAGGTTCAATTCACCTGTCGCGCTAACACTGTAGCTGGCAGCAAGTGGAGCAGGATCATCAGCATTATCCATAACGAGCGCAATGCCAGGAGAAGTGGTACGAGTGATATCGACGTAGTTAAGGGCGTTGGCCAGCGCCGATAGTGCGCCATTGCCATCGAAACTGATAACACCTACCTCTGAATTGAGATTGGTTACCACCGGAGTGGTGCGTACTTCAACATCCATACTCACCATGCCGTAATCACCATTCAGGCTGGCGTTACTCATACCACTGCCCTGTTTCAGCAGAATATCAAGACTGAGAAATACTTCATCACCGGAGCGGGCATCGGGATCAACCGCATCTTTAACGCTGTCGCTGTTTGTATCTGTTGTTTCATAACGGACGCCGGCCTCGCGGGACAGCGACACTTTCATATTCCCGTTACCTGTATCGGTGGCAATGAAGGTGCCGGGAGGCCAACGCCAGCCGAAATCAGGTCCATCAGGATCGGTCATCAAATCCACCGATTCAAGATCTTCTTCAAACGGAAACGAGACCTGGATATTACCATCGCTATTAACGGTCGCATCGAAGGTCTCACCATCACCTGCACCAATATCAGCTTCGTGGTAGATAAACGTACCGCCCGGGCTGCTGGTAGTGAAATTGGTGAAAAAGTTCTCAAAAGCACCTGCGGCAATGGTCAGGTCGCCATTGCCATCGTCCGTTACGGTGATGATTTCGGTACCGGCATCCATAGCAAAGGTTCCTGTTGGCATGCCATCAGAATCGTGCAGCCCCAGACCGAATGTGGTGAGTTTCCAGGCACCTGCCGCTGTTGCGCCATCGCCCGGTACGCTGTTGATCACAGCCACTTCGTTATCCATAAACTGTCCCGTTTCAGCCTCAAGCTGAGCCAGCATTGTGCTCATGTCAGCTGTGGCGGTCAGATCAAATTCTTCGATTCGACCGCTAAGGGCGACGACTTCATTGACTGCCAGTGAATCGAGTGCGGTACCATCATCGATAAACTTCTGCAAAATAAATTCGCTGACGGGGGTAATATCGACGCTTTGCTCAACCACCATAGCACTCATGACGTTTACCGGGACCGATACCGTTTCCGGTGATTCTTACGACCAGGTTACCCGCAAAACTGACACCTGACGGCAGTGCCAGACTGTAATTTCCTGTAATAGAGGTCACTGTCGAGGCAAGCACGTCACCCACCTGATCACCGTTATCATCAATGCGGATGAGTTCTACTGTCGCACCTGTTACCGGTTGCAGGCCTGTAATCGTCGCCGATGCCGACGAGAACAAAAAATCAACGACTGTCATCATGATGGAGCGCTGTTCAAACAGGGCAACCGTGCCACCAGGTGCAAGTGCTTCGCCCTCAATGTTTGTCGTCTGTGAACTCCCGCCACCACTACCGCCGCCACCACACCCTGCCAAAACAAGAAAAACCGAAAAAATGGTAATTTTAAGTGTTATTGATGCATCTTTTGTAAAGGCTGACTTCATTGCTTGCTCCTTTTGTTTTTTTAAGGAAGGTATTTCATCCTGTATTTCCAAACAATCAGCCTGATTGTTATTGCGACCCAAGTGATTTTTTTGGCAGCCGGTTTTTGGATCAGGTCTGACCAAACAAGTTGTGCGCATATTATGAAAGCATGGCTTTATATTATTTGAAGCTTCTCTTAGCGGCTTGATTTCGCCATACCGTAGCTTTTCTGTGTTGTGAATCATGCAGAATGGCACTTTCCGGCATACACTGTCGGTAACGACATTAAAACAGGAATCCACCCAAAGTTATTTGATTTCCATTCCCTGGTCTGTTTTTACTCATAGTGGTATCGACATGAAATGACTGTTATGTGTGTATCTGAAACTACATAAACCAATCTGTGAGTATCATCTATTCTTCTGGAC
Source organism: Gammaproteobacteria bacterium (assembly GCA_013151355.1). Taxonomy (GTDB): domain Bacteria; phylum Pseudomonadota; class Gammaproteobacteria; order SZUA-152; family SZUA-152; genus SZUA-152. The sequence continues at coordinate 3,224 of JAADIL010000016.1, read as the reverse complement.
CAAAATCCAGACAAATTTTCCTTTAAGGCTTCGGGTTTGCCTATACCTTCAAAAGGTGCTCTTAAAACATTAACGATCAGCTTATTGATGCGCCTCAACGTTTTTCTGTCCTGGCTTTGCCAATATACATAATCCGACCAGGCCGCCTCAGTCCATGCCAGACTCCTATTCATCCAGCAAATCCCTTTCTTGAACATTACCTTCCCGATATTGCTCAATGGATTTCCGCAGATGCTCTGCATTTGCCGGGGACTTCAACAAATACACTGTTTCCATGAGACTATTGAAATAATCAAGTGACATTATAACGGCGTCTTCGCTGTCCCTGCGAGTAATAACAGTACAGTCGGCATCGTTAACTACTTGATCCAGAACAGATTTTAGCCTGTTTCTTGCCTCGGTAAATGATACAATTCGCATTTCACACCTCTATTTGTAACTTGTACGTAATGTTGCACAAGTATAGATCTCTCCGAGGTTATGTACAATATATAGCACAAGTAAGGAAAAGGGGCGTATGACCGGGCAAGGCCGATTATTCCAGGCAAGCAACGAGTAACGCTGAGTGATGCCTTTTCCGTCTAACGGCGTTATCAGTCGCTTGTTTGGAACGACCAAACGGCACTTCTTCTGCCTTGTCAGATGAAAGAAAAAAGCACCTCCGGCAGTGAAAAAAATGAAACGTCAACAGGCCCTGGAAACAGTTGCTTTTTGACCCGGCTTGTTTCCTGTCCATCACCATGTGGTTTTGTGCTTGCTCTTAAATGTGAATCAAGCGCTCAAAACACTCTGCTTTTTTCTTATGCAATATCAAGCAACGACCCCTTTTTTTGCTGTAACGACGTTAAAATAAGGGACGTGCACGTAATAACATCCCGATCTGGCGCTCATATTTAGTCTGTATTTGTTCGTTTTGATTGAACAAAAGTGCAGGAATAGTTGTTCTATTTTCTATTTCGAGCTTTTGTGATTGAAGAACGGGCAAAGACGGGCTGAAGATGAGATGCAAGATCGGGATGTTATTGCGTGCACGTCCCTAATGATGAAAAAACGATACTTCCAATGTTAAGGGGACAGTAAGAAAGGACTCACCACCAACCTGCGATATACTATTTACCTGTCGTCGATGATGATGGCATTTGCCGCATTTTCTGCTACTGAATCCATGCCATTGTTACAGCCACTCTCAGTCTTGTACATTTGAGACCGGCCAATTTCCTGACCATTGTTGGCTTTGAGAACAAAGTAGGTTCTGCCGTCTTTTGCTTCCCTGCATTCAAATTTGCTTTTGTTTTGGGAATTGGTTTTTACCGATTCAATTCCGCCTGTACATCCAGTGGATGAACTATAGCCCTGAGATTGTAAAATAACCTCACCATTTCCCGCCTTTAAAACAAAATAATCTTTACCATCTTTGCCGATTGTAATAACAAATTTCCCTGACATTATTTCTCTCCTTGTCATTTGACTGTTTTCCTGGAAGCAGGTCACCAGAATATTTTTCTCGGGTGGAATGTGTGGCCAGACACCTCTGCGAACAGAATTTCCTGGTGCCGTATCATGTCGCCTCGTAAACCTGGTGATTAGCCGGACGATTCATTTGACATATTTTTATCCGGATTCGGGGCTGTGTCCGGAGGTTGTCCTGCGTCATCAGCCAGCTTGTAGGGAAACTGCTGCAACATGTCTTTCCCCTGTTGCAGAAGAAAATTCAGAAATGTGCGGGATGCCAGTGACAGTTTTTTTCCTTTCAGGTGTACCGCATACCAACGGAAGAATAACGGAAAGCCTTTCACGTCCAAAATCGCAATATGGTTACCGGCAAGTTCCAGGCGCAGGTTGTGTCGTGATAAAACGGACACGCCCAGTCCGGCCATCACTGCTTGTTTAATGGCTTCACTGCTACCCAGGTCCATATAGGGTTGAACTTCCAGCTCCTGTTCGGCAAACAGGCGTTCTACGGCTAAACGGGTTCGGAGCCGCTTTCCCGCACCAGAAAACGTTCCTTGCTCAGTTGTCGCAGTGAAATAGATGACTGCTTTGTCAGTGGGTGGTTGGCGCTGGCAACAACCACCAGCTCGTTATCAACAAACGGGTAAGCTTCCACATCCAGTTCAACAGGAACTTGTCCCATGATCAACAAATCATCTTTATTGGATTTCAGGCGTTCAAGTACCCGGGAGCGGTTAGTCACTTTTAGCCTGGGCTCTACGCCGGGGTGCTGGTTGACAAAAGCCCCCAGCAAATGCGGCATAAAATATTTGGCGGAGGTGATAACGGCGATGCGCAGCGGGCCTCTGACCACGCCTTCAAGGGCTGTGGCTGATTCCTCCAGTGAGGCCATGTCACCGAGAATATTTTGGGCTGAGGCATACACTTCGTCACCAATGGCCGTTGTGTGCAGGCGGTTGCCCACTTTTTCAAGCAGTGGGTAGCCCATTGCTTCGCTCAGTTTCTTGACCTGCATGGAGACGGTGGGTTGTGTCAGGTGCAGTTCCCCGGCGGCCCGGGTATAGCCTTTGAGGCGAACCACAGCCTCAAATATTTGCATTTGGCGCAGGGTAACGTGGCGAATAAGGTTTTTGGCGACTGAGTAGTTCATAGATAGAACTCTATATGTTGGATAGAAACTATCGATTTTAGTTTATGTACCGGTTTCTGCATACTGCTTGCACATACTGCTTGCACGCGGTAACTGCCGTGACACAACTTATTTGTTGAACCACTGGAGAACATAATGGCTAAAACCTATGACGCGGGTGTAAAGGAATACCGCGAAACCTACTGGATGCCAGACTATACCCCGAAAGACACGGATATTTTGGCCTGCTTCAAAGTAACACCACAAGATGGTGTGCCGCGTGAAGAAGTGGCTGCGGCAGTGGCAGCGGAATCCTCAACCGGTACCTGGACAACGGTATGGACCGATTTGTTGACGGACCTGGACTATTACAAAGGCCGCGCGTACGCCATTGAAGACGTACCGGGTGATGACACCTGTTTCTACACCTTTATTGCATATCCGATTGATCTGTTTGAAGAAGGTTCTGTTGTCAACGTGATGACGTCCCTGGTGGGTAATGTATTTGGCTTCAAAGCCCTGCGTGCCCTGCGTCTGGAAGACATTCGTTTTCCGATTGCCTATGTAATGACCTGTAATGGCCCGCCACAGGGTATTCAGCTGGAACGTGACATCCTGAACAAATACGGTCGTCCCATGCTGG
>JAADIL010000247.1:12424-17520 GCA_013151355.1 Gammaproteobacteria bacterium | reverse complement strand
TCTGCTGCAATTTGTCCGCCCTGTATACCAGACACGTCACCCGCAACATACACACCATCAAGTGAGGTACGACACACTTCATCAGTAACGGGTACAAACCCTCCTGCTTTATCCTGCTGGTGTTTTATTCCAAGTAACCGGGTTAATTCAGTGCGAGGTACAAAACCGTACCCGGTTGCAAGACAATCGGCGGTAATCACTTGCGAGCGGGTATGATCCGGCTTCCACTCGTCGTCATAGGGTGCGATAACGATCTCTTCCAGCAGCTCGTCACCGCGAGCTTCTACAAGCCCCCAACCATATTGAGGGCGAATACCGTCAAGCCATAATCGGGTCAGCGTGGATACGCCTTCCATGGCCAGTTGAGTATTTTGAAACAGGGCTCCAGGGTATTTTACAAGTGAACTGAATGGATTCGCCTCGCAAAGACTTGCCACTTCTACACCAGCGCGGTGCAATTGAAGAGCAGCAACTGGTACTAAAGGTCCGGAACCACAGATAACCATTCGCTTGCCAGGACGAACCAGTCCATTTTTAATTTGCAGTTGTGCACCACCTACCGTCATAACACCAGGCAAGGTCCAGCCCGGGAAAGGTGTGGTACGTTCATAACATCCTGCACAAACAATCAGATGACTATATTCAAGAAGTTCGAGTGTTGTTTGCCGGGATAGCAGGGCGAGTTGTTTGTCTTTTCCCATCGGACCGATCACTTCGACACCCAGTCGAAGTCTGATGAGCTGATCATATTTTTTTAACCGGGAATACAGGGATTCTGTTGTTTTCCCGGGTTGTCGACCAGGAGAATTATCACTGCTTCCCTGGCGCATGGCACCCCGGTATACCGCGCCACCAATGCGCGAAGCAGAATCAATTATCAGGCTGGCGACCCCCGTTTCTGCCAGTTCAAATGCAGCATGCAGACCTGCCGTTCCCGCACCAATAATGATGACTCTGGGAGTCATCTTATGCGCACTCATGATGAATCCCGGCTTCATAAAACTGGTTACAGTGGGTTTGAATATTCATGCCTTCTCTGACAATGCTTTGGCATGCGCGTTGATTCCTGATTCCGTCAATGCAAACGGTACAGAAAAAACAGATACCCATTCCGCAGTATGCGCCACCTTTCAGTCCACGGTTTGTGGTTGAAATAGATCGTATATCCAGTGCAAAAAGAAGGTTTAAGACAGTCTCTCCTGCGCAGGCCTGAGCCTGTTTTCCATCGACTGTTACAGTGAAAGCGATAGCCGGAACAGGTTCTATATCATTTACCCGACGAATAATGTCTGTACCAGTCATAATGCGGATTCCTTTCATGCATTTCAGAGTGAACGTAACCACACTACAGATTGTTCCTTTGATTTCTTCGGGCTCAATTTCCCGCAATTTGTTGTGGAAAAGTGAACGTATGTCTGGCATGACATACAAGCTGTGGCCATCTGTATAAAAAGGTGGCGTTCCTAAGACAAAGGCATAATTGAAAAACGGCGGTTTGAAGGAAGCAAAGGAAGCATAAGGTAGAGTTCGTGTATACAGCCAACAAATGAATAGCTATATCATGTTATGTGTATAACCTGTATGCGGAGAAAAAAATTAACACCTGATGTCAGGGAATGTGCACGTAATAATGAATCAATGATTTACGGTTTTTACGTGATGCCACAACCTGCATTCTGACTGAGGTCTGCGTAACATTAGAAAGCAGGGTGGGCATTGCCCACCAGCTGTACTTTGCTCAAGCCTTGATGGTGGGCAATGCCCACCCTGCATCTGAGGCTCGTGTAACATCGGTTAACATGATGCTGGACAGGATCACGAAAGGTAGAAGACAGGATCTGTAGATTTGGCCGGGGCAAGCCTGACTTGCAACTGGAATAATGTAGTTGGGGTAAGGGTTTTTAAGAATCGATCCTGATGAATGTCACTCGTCATTCCACCTGCCATCAATCAAGGCACTGCCATTAAAGAGGGAGTACTGCAATGTCATTAAGTTAAGCTAAAATTCCTGCTTGTTGCAGGTTGGGGTTCGCAAGCTCACCACCAACCTGCAAATTTGTTAACTTAATGACATTGAGGAGTACTGGTAATGAGTTTTCCTCGGGGAGAGCAAGGGGCAGGAGGCCAATGTCAAATAAATGACCCTCAGCAACCTCCGCTACACGGCGATTTATTAACTTAATGACATTGGCCTCCCCTTGTGCAGGATTTTAACCCCTCTGTAATAAATTATTAAGTCTTTATTTAACAGCAAGATACAGTTAATTTCCAGGGTATTTCCTTATATTCAGCTGCACGCCAGATGGATGACGAAAAATGCTATATGTAAAGTACCATTGATATTTTTTACACTATTTTTGGTAAAATTTTTCGCAGAATAAACAGAAATCCGGTTTTCAGGAGCGCCAGTGTAAAGTGTAAGTCATTGATTATTAATGCCTCAAAATACCAAATCTCCCAATACCCATAATAATACTTTTTCTATATAAAACAGCATGCTACTATGCGCTCCCCGTTTTTATGGGGTACAGGTGGCTGGAGGTTTATGTTCCCTCATTACCCACCCGTTTGTGTTCACCGTTTTGTTTTTAGCGACACTTTATTAAAATAAGTAGCGACGTATGGACGGTTTGATGCCCGCATGTCCTGATTTACGGTTGCGGGCAAGTGCAGTGCCGAGCGGATAAACAGCAAAATTTAACTTTAGAGTATTTATTCATGACTGATCTAAGCCACTACAGAAATATCGGTATTTTTGCGCACGTCGATGCCGGTAAAACCACAACGACGGAACGTATCCTCAAACTCACCGGTAAAATTCACAAGCTGGGTGAGGTGCATGATGGTGCGGCCACCACTGACTTCATGGAGCAGGAACAGGAGCGCGGTATTACCATTCAGTCCGCTGCCACTTCGTGCGAGTGGGATGATCACCGCCTGAATATTATCGATACCCCCGGACATGTTGATTTTACGATTGAGGTGTACCGTTCACTGAAAGTGCTTGATGGTGGTATCGGTGTGTTCTGTGGTTCCGGTGGTGTAGAGCCCCAGTCCGAAACCAACTGGCGTTATGCGAACGAATCTGAAGTTGCCCGTATTATTTTGGTGAATAAACTGGATCGTCTGGGTGCCGATTTTTACCGCGTCATCAAGCAGGTTGAGGACGTGCTGGGTGCCAATCCGCTGGTGATGGTACTGCCCATCGGCGAAGAAGATGATTTCACCGGTGTTGTCGATCTGCTGACCCGAAAAGCCTGGGTCTGGGATGAATCTGGTGATCCCACCAAATACACCCTTGAAGATGTGCCGGCTAATATGACCGAGCTGGTTGAGGAGTGGCGTGAAAAGCTCATCGAAGCCGCCGTTGAGCAAGACGATGACATGATGGAGCAGTATCTGGAAGGTCAGGAGCCTGCTCTGGATGACATCAAAAACTGCATTCGCAAGGGCACTATTGCTCTGGATTTTTTCCCGACCTATTGTGGTTCGGCATTCAAGAACAAGGGCATTCAGCTGGTGCTGAACGCTGTGGTGGATTACCTGCCCAACCCTATGGAAGTGAAGCCTCAGCCTGAAGTGGATCTGGAGGGTAACGAGACCGGCGAATTCGCGATTGTTGATGCTGACAAGCCGATGCGTGCCCTGGCGTTCAAGATTATGGATGACCGTTTCGGTGCCCTGACGTTTACCCGCATCTATTCCGGCAGAATCAAAAAGGGCGACAGCCTGCTTAACACCTTCACCGGCAAAACCGAGCGTATTGGTCGTATTGTTGAAATGCATGCCGACGAACGTATCGAGCTGGACTCTGCGCAGGCAGGTGACATCGTGGCTTTCATTGGCCTGAAAAATACCCGGACCGGCCACACCCTGTGTGACCCGAAAAATCCGGCCACGCTGGAGCCCATGGTATTCCCGGACCCGGTTATTTCCATTGCCATCAAGCCTAAAGACAAAGGCGGGGCTGAAAAAATGGGTCTGGCCATCAACAAGATGATCCAGGAAGATCCGTCATTCCGTGTGGAAACCGACGAAGAGACCGGTGAGACCATTATCAAAGGCATGGGTGAGCTGCACCTGGATATCAAGGTGGACATCCTCAAACGTACCCACGGTATCGAAGTGGAAGTGGGCAAACCACAAGTCGCTTATCGCGAGACGATCACCCAGCGTGTGGAAGACAGCTACACCCACAAAAAACAGACGGGTGGTTCTGGTCAGTTTGCCAAGATTGATTATATTGTTGAACCGGGTGAGCAGAACAGTGGCTTCACCTTTGAGTCCACAGTGACTGGCGGCAACGTGCCGCGTGAATTCTGGCCTGCTGTGCAAAAAGGCTTCAGGATTATGATGACTGAAGGTGTACTGGCCGGTTTCCCGGTGTTGGACGTACACGTCAATCTCACCGATGGTGGTTTCCATCCTGTGGACTCTTCGGCAGTGGCCTATGAAATCGCCGCCAAAAATGCCTTTCGCCAGACCATGCCGAAAGCGGGTGCCCAGCTGCTTGAGCCCATCATGAAAGTAGATGTGTTTACACCGGAAGACCATGTGGGTGATGTGATTGGTGACCTTAACCGCCGCCGTGGCATGATCGAAGGTCAGGAAGCCGGAGTAACGGGTGTGCGTGTTAAAGCCAGCGCACCACTGGCTGAAATGTTTGGTTACATCGGTGATCTGCGTACCATGACTTCTGGTCGTGGCCAGTTCTCCATGGAATTTTCACATTACGCACCGTGTCCGAAAAACGTCGCTGAAGATGTGATCAAAGAAGTGCAGGAGCGTAACGCCAAAAAATAGTATTGGCACAATGACTCCACGAACGGCGCGGCTGAATCAATACATTCAACCGCGCCGTTTTTTTATCTGTCGGGATTTTCCTCAACTTGTCAGTAAGGAATGAGTCACAATAATAGTGTAAACATGTGACGTTGAAATCTGCTTTTGGACACTGACACTACAGGCAGCACCACTACAGACAGTACCACTGAATGGTACGTTTATATCATTCGATGCTCTGATGCCTCACTGTATACCGGCATTACCACTGATGTTGAGCGTCGGTTCGCTGAACATGCCAATCACAACGGAAA
>JAADIL010000247.1:0-12317 GCA_013151355.1 Gammaproteobacteria bacterium | reverse complement strand
AGCCGACAGGAAAAATTGTTGTTGATTCGGGGATATACCCATAGTGATTGAGATTCAGACCTGAATCCCAAACGCTATGGGTCGTCAATCATCATTGTGTTCACGATCAAAATACTGATGATAACGATAGCGGGTGTAATGTTTGGCTTCCTCTTCAGAATCAAAATGACACTGATAGCGGGAGTGATAATCTCCAGTAGCAGGCAGCTGTGAGACCAGATGCGCTTCTGCATATTGCAAGTGATCCGGGCCACTCCAGGTACCGCCGCCTTCCATGGGTGGCAAAGATTCACTTTCAGGAGGCGTGAGACCTTCCAGTGGATCGTCCTGGCGAGCAGTCGTCAGGGTAAGCACATCGCCAATGTGTGGAGCCGCTTTATCGCGTGCTGTCAGAGCGGGTAATTTGAAGCGTTTTTCGATTGTTGCCAGGATAGAGGTGTGATCAAACGCGGTGGGTGATGCGGTTGTTCCGTCGAGATTTTTGTCGGGCTCCGGAATTCGGAATACTGTGCCTGCTTCAATCAATGGCGATACCAGAACTGCAGGAACCCGCACGCCAAATCGCTGGAAATTGAACCCGTCATTATCGGGACAATCGGCTGGCTGTTTGGCATTTTCCGGTGGCGCTACATGATCAAACGTTCCGCCATGTTCGTCATAGGTAATGACCAAAAGTGTTTTCTCCCATTGTGGAGAATTTTTCAGTGTTTGATAGATTTCATACAGGTATTGCTCGCCTCTGGCGACATCATAATTGGGATGCTGACTATTACCACTGGCCCCCCATTCGGGTGCCAGAAAAGTGTAACTGGCCAACTTGCTATTACTGGCGGCCTGTTTGAAGTCCGCAAAGTTACCAAAGCTGCCATATTCCGGGTTGGCAGGTAATGCCTGCAATGATTGACGTGTCAGTATGGGATCGTCTTCATAACCATACAGGCTCCATGTCTGCTGTGCGTCTTCCAGCAGATTAAAAATACTGTTGGCACTGTATACCTTGTCATTATCATTTAACCGGCCCTGGCTGGTTGCCATTTGTAGAAAGGCCCGATTTGGCAAGGTCTCGGTGGGGACAGAACAAAACCAGTGATCGCACACGGCATAACCCCTGGCAAGCCCGGACAGTATCGGCAAAAGCTCCGGTGTATACATGCCCATAATGTCGGAGGGTTTGGTGCCTTCAACAATCTGCCAGCTGTTCGGTTTTTTCTCATTCGCCTGACGTTGCCAGTTCAGGGTATAGGCAAAATCAGTGATAAAACCCTGGTTGCTTGCTTCGGTGCCAGCAGATGGTGTTTCATGATTGCCGAATAACTGGCTGTTGGTATTGTAATATCCTTCACCCGGATCGGAACCGGGCCAAAAATAGGGGTGCTTGTTCGCTGGAATTTTGAATACGGTGACTAAATCGCCATTGCCATCGGGGTTGGTTTCGGTACCTGTCAGACCTTCAAAGGGATGACCTGACGGAGACACATTATCCTGATCTGTATACAGGAATCCCAACATGTGATCGAAGGAGCGGTTTTCCAGCATAACAACCACAATGTGGTTGATTTGGTCCAATGAATTGTTTTGAGCCATTATCGTGTTTCCTCTTTAAGGGGCTGGAAAGAACCACAACAGGCACAAATAACATCCTGCTCCAGTGGCTGATAAAACAACCAGAGTTGATCGTCCAGTTTCGCTATTGCCAAAGGTCCATCGGCATCCCTGAAAATGCCATTGACCGGAGTTTTGCTGCTCCAGCCCGCTTCAGCCATGGTGCCATAACCATTACTGGTGGTGTCATTTTTCGCCGGGTCAAAAGATACCGGATTCTCGGGTGTCAGGATGCCGCTAATGGAGAAGGTCTCCGTGAGCAGTTGGGTATTTCCGGGACCGTTATGCAACAAGTGAATAACGCCATCCAGTGTTTCAGCGACGAGGATACCTGCGGCCTGATAACCTTCTGCTGTGGGTTCATCCTCATGAGGTGTCATCGTGCTGGGCGCAGAACTGAAGTGATTAAGGGAAAAAGCACTGGCGGACCACTGGTTAATCGTTGCATTGTCATAGGGGCCAGCGTATTGGCTGTCGGCAACCGTCATTTGGTTAAATTCGGCGGTGTTGTAACTCAGGCAAGCCAGTTTATCGCTACCTGCTATTTTATAAATCAGCAGAATGGTTGCACCCAAAGCGGCAAGGGTGAATTGTTCATCACTGTGGCTGCAAAGATTGTCTGATGCCTGTTGCCATTGACCATCTGTGAAACAAAGGCTGAACAGCTGTCCCTGCATATTCTGGTAAACCAGTAAGAATTCCGACTGGTGAGGAATGGCCAGCATAGACAATTGCCTGACGGGACCACCGTCAGGTGATTCACATTGAGTCCACCCGTTGGTCAGATCGTATTGTTTTATGATCAATTGATCATGGGTGTTTCGATAAGCCAATAGCAGTTTGTCATCATTGGCTGCCAGACACAGCTGATGTGAACAATCGTTTGCCAACCCAAGTTCGGGCGACCAGTCTTTGCCATTAAAGGTGCGATAAACAAGGTGATTATGGTGATCGACAGCGACCAGATAAAGCTGTCCCTGATAGCTTGTGGCTTTTATGGTTTGTTGATGGCTCAATGGTGTTGCCTGTGATGGTTGCCATTCGAACGCCTGGTTCCATAAAAACTGAAACCAGTTGGCATCCCGGTCATTCTTTTGCAGATCACCAAGGTTAAAATTTTTCTCAACGGTTTTCAGCAGGCTGTAGTGATTATAGCCTTGAGACTGTTGGCCGGGAGAGATCATGTCGCCCAACAAAACAGTATAAATCTGGTTGGGCCCGTCATAGGTATATTTTTTACCCTGATCGTAAAAGGCTTCAAAATCGGCTTCGTCATAGGTGACGACCACCAGAGTGTCAGGTGGTAATTTGGAGTTTGGGCCGGGAAAGTTCAAACCGGCAAAAAATGATTTGAGCCATTTCGCCTGTTGATCCACCAGTATCGGGGCTCTTTCACCCTTCACATTATCGTTTAGCGTACCGGCCAGATAGTGACCGTCATTCCACATATTGGGTGTAAACCAGGCATATTCCGGGAAGTCATCATTGAGTAAATCACGCCAAAAACCGGCTTCGTTGTCGATATTTTTCCAGCGTTGCTGATCATCAAGGATATTTTTACAGGATGAAAATGGATTGTGTTTTATCACATAAGGATAATGATCTTTGGGTGTAAACCCCTCTGCCTGCCAGGGTGTGTCATCGGCAATGTAGCTGTCCATGTAGGCTTTCCACCGAAGGTTGTATGGTGAGCCTTCGATAAGGTCAACGATTGTTTTTTGGGATAAAGAGGGTTGGGGTTTCTGGTCATCATTGACGCCACATAACTCGCCGAAAATGGAGGCAATGTAGTTGGTCTGGGACGGGTGCATTACGCCAAAACTGTTGGTCAGTTCTATTCCCTGGGCCGCCAGGTTACGCATGTATTCATTTTCCATTACATAACCACGGTATTCGTTTTCAAACATAATAATCAGGATGTGATCAAACGCGCGTTTTTTCATGTGTCACCTTACTTCAATGTGAATTAAGAGCTAAAAACACTTTTTTTAAAAAATCACCGGGTATTTAATGTAAAGAATGCAACGTTTTCTGTTTTTTTTTTCGACCTTTACGTTCGGGGTTTCGGTATTACCACAAAATAATCAGTTTCTTCATCTGTAGGGTGAAACAAGCGCAGCGGTTCCACCATTTGTTGCAGGGCTTTGATTTTTTTGTCAGCGGTCGTGAGCACAGAGGCGATTTGTTGTTCCTTAATAGTCTATTGGTGGAACCGCTGCGCTTGTTCCACCCTACGGCTCTATTTAACACAAAATAAAACCGTAGGGTGGGCACGTAGTTTGTGCCCACGCGGTGATTCCATATCTGCGTGGGCAAAAAAACATGCCCACCCTACATTATTATTTAGCCCTTACCGCTCCACCCAGATTTTATTACTGATTATCCGACAGGTATTCCCAGCTCGGACCGGCATAGTAATCGTAGACTGAATCAGGGACAGGATTACGCATCAATTCTTGGGCGGCGTATTTCATTTTGAACATGGTGCCAACAGCAGGTTCCAGTATTTCGGGATTGCCATTAAAAGCATCGTGTAGCTGATTTAACAGATGACTAAAGAGGCGATTAAATTCCAGGTTCATTTGTTGTAGTTCTGGAAAGTTGGCATAGTCCGAGCTTTTGGGGTTGGGTTTCATGTTATAAACCGCGTGATAATCAATGGGAATATCCGGTCCGGTAGGCCCGCTGTTATGGGTGTCACCACACACATAACGTTTTCCTGCAGAAAGCTCGTTAAAGCGATAATAGTGAGCCAGCTCGCGAGGTTGCATAAACAGCGGATGGTCGCCACTAAAAATGCCCGTTGTTTCGTCCAGAGGAAACGGTTTGTCCGGATCCCAGTGAGTGGTTGGCATACCTTCTCCCTGGGCAATAATGGCATTTATCGCAAACAGCGCCGAATCGAGATCTGTTACCTTTGATATGATGCCACCACCACCGTAATAATATTTGTGTTCGATCTGCGGGTGAGTCTTTTTGGGGAAAAGGTCGACATCGGTTTGACTGTTCAGGTGTACAAGCCCTTGTTCGATGTTGGCATAAAATTCACCGATAGTGATGAGTCCATGGGCGATTTCCGCAGGTTCCTCAATATATTTAAACGTTGTTAAAGCCTCGGGAGAGAACTTTTGCAGGTCAACGGTAAACCAGGTTTCCTTGTCTGGCAGTTTGGTGGGAAAAACAGGAATAAATTCCGGTTTGTTTAACGCCGGGAAACCGCCGGTCCCGATCAATACATTGGCTGAATTGGTCAGGTGAAACATTTCTTCCATGACCACGCTGCGAATCACATTATAGGCACAAATATTGGTATTTTCCTTGATCGTATACAACGCACACAAATACGTCGGCAACGTCGCAAACTCCAGTTCAATAGCCAGTTGCAGATTGTGATGTAATTCTTCTATTGTGGTAATCGGGCATAATTTATTGTTTTTCGTTTTTATTGGTTTGCATTCATCATTGATGTACATGGTGTGTCTCCCGGGTCACGCCTGATCGAGTGCTTTAAGCACGTTATCTGCTGCCCAATACGTCAGGGCAGCCATCGTCAACGTTGGATTAGAGGTGGAGATGGTCGGCATATTGCCACAACCCACCAGATACAAATTAGGATGATCCCAGCTGCGTTGCTCTTTGTTGACGACCGAAGTCTTGCTGTCAGAGCCCATGATGTGAGTACCCACCAAATGCCCGGCACCATTGTAGGTATATCCTTTTCCCTGATAGGTAAGGTAACCCGGGTCTGAAGGATGGTATTCCGTATATCCCTCAACACCCAGTCGCTGGAAAATTTGATCCGACACCTGTTTGGCTGCTGCCATACCGGCCCGGGTGTAGTCGGTGACATTATAATTGATGACGGGACGATAGTTCCCCAGTTGATCCCGGTAGTCAGGGTCAATGGTTACCCGATTATTGCTGTCGGGCAATTGTTCCACCAAAAAACCAAACCGGAACATGCGTGGATAGATTGACTGGATGGTGTCTTTTAGTTGTTTGCCAAACATATTTTTTTGATCAATTAAATCCGGCACTGTATTGATTGGTGCGCCTTCCGGCCATGACCATCCCCAATTGCCTATTTCGATACGAAATGCCGCCCGGTTTTTACGGAACGCACCACCGCGCAGTGAAGGAATGCCGGAAGTTGACCCTGGCCCCCTGAAGGCACCAATCTTGTCTGGCATTAATCCCCAGGTGAGCATGGTGGGGTGATCCATCAGGTTACGACCGACCTGATCACTTGAATTTGCTATGCCGGAGGCCAGCAGCAATTTGGCGTTTTCTACGGCATGAGCGGCAAGCACCACTATTTTTCCGGTGACTGTTTTGCAAACATGATCGGGAGAACCGGAATGTTGGTATTGCTTGTAAAGCAGTCTGGAAATGTTATTCGTGGCAGGGTCAACTTCAATATCATAAACGACACATTGATTACGGATTTCGACATTACCGGTTTTTCTGGCTTGTTCTAATGTTTTCAAGGCATTGTATTTCGCCTGTATTGGACAGATGGGTACGCAATTTGAATTCCCGGCACAGCGCTGACCCACATCAGGATTACCTACAGCACCCACCGGCCGATAATCACCCCGGGGCATTCCATTTCTTGCCTGGGGTGTGCTGACCACATCAACGGGATAATCCTGATCATCAAATGAAACGGTCATACCTCGCAATCCTTCCTCCATATGATGGTCCAGGTAACTTTGCGGGATTTTCTCCATCGGGTAGTTGTATTGGTTTTCAAACGGGATATGCACGGATGAATTATTAATTTGATGGTAGTTTTGCTCATCGGCATTGGCCGAGACACCGATATTTTTTTCGGCCATTTCGTACCATTTTTGCAGTTCGTCATAATCGATGGGCCAGTCCAGTCCCTGACCAAACCGGGTGTTAATGTCAAAATCTTCCGGCAGCATTCTTAAACAGGTGCCCAGCCAGTGCAGGGTTGTCCCTCCTTCGGAGCGGGTATAGGTGCTGCTGAAAGGCAATGGGCCTTTTTGTACAAAATAACCGTCAGTGAGTGGCTGGTTATCCCTGATGGGTGCCAAATCTGTCACCAGTGGCTGGGGGGCATTTGGATTGTTGGGGAAGGGTGCATTCGGGATTTTGGCCAGAGCGGTAAAAAAAGTATCCATGTAAGACTCATAACCCGGGTGTTTTACTTTTTCACCCTCGTGTTCACTTTCACTGTTCCAGAATCTGTCCTCAGTTCCCGTGCCGGCTTCCAGAATTAATACTTTCTTTCCTTTGGCTCCCAGTTGTTGCGCCATAATGGCACCACTGATCCCGGCTCCCACAATGACAACATCAAATTGCTCACATGTGCTCATGGTTGATTCCTTGTTATTGCCTGTTACTGAAAATTAACGGGGTGGGGTTGATTCCCGGGAGCAGCGCTCCAGGTGCCATAGCCGGGTTGTTTGGCTCCCATCGGGTGAGAACCTGTCGCTTGCCATACCAGACCCTGAATATAGGCATTGCGGGAAACGATAAATTGTACGTCCTGGTATTTGTTTTTGGTTTGATTGGGTATTCCGTATTTTTGTCGCCAATTTTCTGGCAGTTGATACCAGATGGACAAATACCAGAGTTTGATAATATTTCGGGCTACCGGGCCAAGTTTGGGGTTGGCGAGAATGCTGCTGCGAATTTGCTCATCCGGGACATGGCCTGAACAGGTTTTATCCAGATTGTTATAATCGTCGAATAACTCATCCAGAATATTTCCGGATACCAGTGAAGTTAATACATCGTAATATTCTTCACCGACACCCGTTCCTTCAAGCTGGACAATTTCATAATCAGTCAATGCCGCACCAAGTCGATAAAAATCAGACAGTCTGTTCATTGATGAATCCTTTTATTTATTCATACAAAACGTAAGGTACAAGGTGTCAGTTATTTGTTATACCCGCAGTGGCTGATCGATTTTTTGTGGTTTTGGCGGTGCGGGAAGAATAGACGACTTTCAGGTTTTTTTCTAAAAATCGTCTACACTACTTTTTTCGTGTCGTATGCGGCACGGGTGATAATGTCGCCTTAAGTTATCATTTACGCATAAAAACCCTGAGTTTCCCAGAAGGAAGCAGGAAGGGAGCTGAGAGGGGCGCTGATCGTTTTCTTGATGGGTATATACCCATAGTGTTTTGGATTCAAGTGAGTAGTTGCATCTTGTTTATTTCATGGAACCAAAGACAGGAGAGACAACATGACTAGTAGTACACCACCGAACCTTGATCAACCGATAATCAACGAACCAGATCAGGCCACACCGCCAGCTCCCTCTGGTGCGCTGGGTCCTCTGGAACATCTTGTTGGCACCTGGACCAATCAAAATATTCACAATAGTGATAAGGGTGATATGGCAAGTCCCTATTCATACTGTCTGATGCCACTTCCCCAGGAGGAGGACTCTGACAATACGGGCTATATTCTGAAAAACTTCTCTTATTATGAAGAAATCACTTTTTCCGCCATTCACGGTACTGCGCCAAACCGGGGAGGCAATGGCACACAGGTGGCCAATACACTGTTCTATGAGCAAAGAGTTTATTTTGCCGATGGTCCCGCCAGGGATAGTCTGGTTCATGCTGAAAACGGGTCCTGGTTATATCTCACTGATACCAAACAGTTGCTTGGACCCTATGGTGATGGAAATGGCCCTAATGTCGGCACTCAAACACTGGCAAACAGTCAACCGCCGACCCAGCAATATGATATTGTCAAACAGATGTCCGTGCCCCATGGTAATTCAATTCTGACTTCGGGCAGTTTTTTTAACGAGACAGGGTCTCCCGCAATCAGTGAGCCACCTTTGATTTTACCGTCGGGTGTTAATACCGATCAGTATAAAATCCAGAGTGTCGGTAATCTGAATCCGGCATTTACCGCAAACCCCAACGAGCCACTCATGGAGGCTATCGCCGCAACCAGAGCCAGTAGCTATATCCAGTTTGACGTTGATTCGAAGAATGGTGCACATCCGGTAACCAACATCGGGTTTGAGCAGAAGTATGCAGAAGTATCCCGGTACTTCGCGACTTATTGGCTGGAGGCTTTCGGTGGCTCATCCGACTTTACGCAGCTTCAATACAGCCAGACCATTCTGATGGACATTCCTGTTGCTGGACACGGGACGGTCAGCTTTCCACATATCACAACGAATACTCTGACTAAAATAATCTGACCAAAATAACCTGAATGAATCATTGCTGATTATAACGGATTCAGGAAAAGAGGTTGATCGTAGTCAGTTGATTTGTCCTGGTGAATATCAGGAAAATTGAAACAAACATCCCCGCAACAAGTTAATGAGGTGCAGGCCGGTGTCCAGGGGTTTTTCAACTTCTGGATTCTGGTCTGCGCCAGAATGATGACGTTCACAGTCCCAACAGCAGGCATTTTCAGACAAACGGCAGGGAATGTGCACATTCCTGAGGAAAGATACCCTGTAGGGTCACTGTCTGTTTTTGATCAGGAAGGAAATTTTTTGATATTGGATGAAATACAACAAGGAGATGTTTATGTTCAGTCTGATTTTTCCAACAACTCGATGTTACACACTGGTTGCTGTTTTTACCATTATCTTCATGTCCGGTTTTTCCTCAGTAGCAGGGGCCGCTGATTACCCAAAAGGCGGCGCATGTGTTGCCGAAAGCAGCTGGTTCCCACACCGCAAAACTCCCCGGCCGAATGATCAGGATTTTCAAAGCAGCAGCAATTGCGAATTTCATCAATGGTCCTGGCAAATGTTTTTGTGGTTGACCCAGGATCTGGGAGGGAAGCCCAGGTTCTTGTCTTTTCAGTCACCTCAGTCCCTGCTGGGAATGAGTTCCCGCAGTTTGCAATCCCATACATCACAGGGAGGAAAACCGGCAGCTTTTGATGAATATCTACAAGCCGGAACCGATGGTATTTTGGTGGACCATAACGGACGAGCTGTTTATTACTCGCAATATGTAAACTCGGGATTTGCCCATTTTATAACAAAGAATAATCTGACCAATCCCGCCACCGTACAAGGTTTTAATCCTGACAAGTCTTTTGACATCGGTACACTGGAATTGAAGGCGTCCTGGAAAATTGTGGCAAAGGGTGAGAACACTCGCGATTTTTTCACCATGAAAGCCCGTGTCAACAAATTGATCAATCAGGGTGGGAAAATTGTTATTGATGAAAACTCAACAGAAAGGGTGACGGTTGCATTAGTGGGCTTCCATATTGGCGGAGTGGTCAATGGTCATCCTGAAATGATCTGGGCGACCTTTGAACAAAAATCCAACGCGCCCAATGTACCCGAAAAACCGACACCTGATACGGTTATTTCTGACAAAGACTGGTTGTTTTATACCGCGAATACCCGCTATGCCGATTGTAACATCAACCCGGCAGATTCACCGACGCGAAAATTAAATGAAAAAACCCAGATAATAAAGCCGGTTACTCAGGTCTGTCGGCAATTTGAATTCGGTAATGATCCTGACAATCCAGCGCAGAAAAGAAGTGCCATGCAACAAAATGATAACAATATTGCATCACTGAACAAAAATGTGCATCAACACCTGCGCCCTGGTGATGTGTGGAAAAATTATTATGAAGTGGGTGCCATCTGGTTCCTGAATCAAAATCAATTAAAACCCGGATTGTCTCTGGCAACCGATGGCATTGGTACAGATCAGGAACTTACCGGTTCATTGAAACTGTCAAACGCGACAATAGAAACATTTACTCAAACGCAAAGCACCATGAATAATTGTTTTCGCTGCCATAATACAGAGCAGCGATTCCCGCCAATAATGACACTGGACCCGTTGCCAGCTTTGAATATCAATATCAGTCATGCGTTTGTTAATATTTACTTTTGGTCTCAACAACTAAAAGCCACTGCCATGAAGTTAAAGACGGTGAAATAAAAACACTTGAATGGAGTCGAGGGCAGCAGGCTAAATCTAAATGCCTGAAACTTATTTTGTCCAGGAGGACGAGGTCATGACAGATACAATTTTCAGAATACATCCAGCCATTAATTTTTCCCGTGTAGGTTCCAGTGAGGACTACTACATTGCACCAGAAACGGCGGCAGGCGAACTGGTTAATACCGAAACGGGCGTATTTGGTGGTTTACCGATAAAAGCCGGTACTGAAGATACCTTTATAGAAGCAGACGATTTACGCGATGGCAATCAAAACCCTGTACGTCAGGCAGCCCGTTTTCGTATTTTTGCTTATGATCAGGAGCAGGAACAATATCCATCGAATGATCCGGGGAGAGAAATCAAGATTGGCGATAAGGTCAATGGTAAAACCATCAAGGATATTCTCTGGATGGTTCACGTAGCAAACAAAAAAGGTAACAACTATTTTATTGCCAACGAAAAGGGTGAAGAAGGAATTGCTCCCTATGAAGATGGTAATACACCACCTGTCAGAAATCCCGATTTTGGTCATGATCTGGCTCTTGTGGAACGTCGGCAAAAACTGGTTATTGATCCCGGTCCCAGAGTCATCAAATCCAGTTCAAACGGGACTGAAACGTTAGCATTTGATGCGACGACACCCAGTACCTGGATCAACGATGCCGGTCAGATTGAAAGCCAGCCGGATTACCCGGTCAGTTTTCCATCGGATCATTTTCCCCTGTTTGATCCATTGGGAGATATTGACACACTGGGACAAATGACAATTGAAGCAGAAACAGGCCGTTTAATTGTCATTGGCGCATACGGAAAAACCAGCTGCATAACCACAGATGGGAAACCTGCACCACTGAATGATGCCATTGATAATAATAGCTGGTTTGATGATACCTCTGATGGCCCGGTCAATGCGGTGATTGTGCTGGAAGATAGTGCAGGCAATCAGTCAATGGCATCAGCAGTAGGAGGGTGGGTAGTGACAACCGATCCTGGTTATGCACCACAGACCCGTAATGTCGTATCTACCTGGGATGATGTTTATTCTACCTGGATAGAACATCTTGGTCTGATTCCTGACATGTACTCTGATGGTCAATATCACAATAGTTATCAGGCATCATTCGACAGCGATATATTGAGTGTTTTTCATGCTGCATTTTTACAGCGCTGGAATACCAATTTACCTTCCGAAGGTATTGGCAGCCATAATTTTATTGCGGCGATAAAACCCTCGGATGATCCACAGAAAAAAATCCCCAACTTCAAGGAATTGATTCGTAATCCAAATATTCCAGCAGAAAGTGATGAAGGTGTAAAAATGCCACTGGCATTGGGAGATGCACAGAAAAGTTTTTTATCGGTGACTCCCACACAGTATTTTTTGCTGAATCAATGGTATTCAGGTCAATCGACAGAAGCAGCGGTTGTATTGGGTGTCGGTGAAAAACTGGATAAAATCGTGCTGGAAAATTGTCTGGGTGGTCGTTATTCACCGGGTATTGACCTCACGTTTATTGTTCGTGATGTCAATTTTTACCATCAGAACTGGAAAGGGGTTACTGGACCCTTTCGGGTCAATGGGCAAAAACTGAATTATGCACTGGCACAAAAAGACCAACCATTTTTGCAGGTGGGTTATATTCCTTTACGTACAGCGGCTGTTGAACCGGGTGATTTGTGTAAATTTATGTCATTACCCTGGCATACTGACTACAACAGTTGCGCAACACATACACCGAACCCGAATCCGCCGGAAAATAACACTTTGTACTGGTCGTGGCCTGCACA
>JAADIL010000042.1 GCA_013151355.1 Gammaproteobacteria bacterium | reverse complement strand
TGATTTTTGAACGGGATTTATCCGCCAGCGGGCGTGCCGTGCGGCAGACGTTGGAGCCAAGACTCTTTTATTTATATGTCCCCAAAAAAGAGCAGGCGGATTTGATTGTGGACGAGGCCGGTGTTTCCCGGGTGTTTGACAGCAGCCTGCCATTATTCGGTTTTGACCGCTTGTTCCGGGAAAACCGGTTTAACGGTGCAGACCGCGTGGGCGATGCCAATCAACTGAGCACCGCGTTGACCACACGGTTTCTGGATGCACAGGGGCGGGAACTGTTGAGTGCCAGTTTGGGTCGTATCTTTTACTTTCAGGATCGTGAGGTCACCCTGCCCGGAGCGGCACCAGAAACCGACACAGCCTCGCACTGGCTGGCTGAACTGAAAAGTCAGTGGACGGCAAACACCCGTGTACGCAGCAGTTTGCAGTGGGACAGCAAAGCCAGCGAGCTGGCGCGTGCCACAGCGAGTTGGCGTTATCAAAACCGGAAACGGGTATTACGGCTGGGTTATCGTTTTGACCGTGAAAAACTGCGCCAAGTGGATGTGGCCGGTATCTGGCCTATCAGCCAGCGCTGGCGTGTTGTGGGTCGCTGGCTGCGTTCTACCCGAGACCACACTACACTGGAAACCCTCAAGGGCATCGAGTACGAAAGCTGCTGCTGGTCGATGCGCATCGTACAACGCAGTTACCGGGTGAATGCAGCGGATGAAGATTTGAGTGATTCCATCTGGTTTCAGCTGGAATTAAAAGGCTTGACCAGTTTCGGCCGCAAGGTCGAAAGTCTGCTGGCGCGTGATATCCTGTTGCCCTGAAAATAAGTCCGCCAGGTTGGGGTGAAGCACGAACCCCAACAGGTTCATAACACGGAGCAGAAATATTCTGGTGTTGGAAATTGAAATAAATGTGTTTGTGGTGGCTTGAGGATGGTTTTGGTGGGAGTGCGTTACCTTGGCATGTTGAGGTTCATAAAAAAACATTTACCCTAACCTACACCTACTCGATTATTACAATGTGAATTAAGGGCTAAATCGCTCTGTTAGCACTTTTGAAAACACCGTCATTCCGGCATGTTTTTAGCCGGAATCCAGAGGTGTAAACCCCCGGACAAGCGTTCTGGTACAGTGAGAGGTTATGTTGTAGTGGTACTGACAAGTGGCGTGTTATCAACGCAGAGGTCGCAGAGACGCTAAAGGACACAGAGAAAAATACTAAAAACTCTGCGCACTCTGCGTCTCTGCGGCCTCTGTGTTAAATACCCGGTGATTTTTAAAAAATAGCGTATTTTTAGCGATTAATTCACATTACAAGCGTTATAAGCAATAAGTGAAAAAGAGAAAACAAGTATGAATGGCATAACAAAAAGACTTTTCTGGATAACACTGACAGGCAGCTTACTGATGGCATCAGTGGTTCAGGCAAAACTGGCAGTGGAAAATCCGTTGGATCGCATTGTCGCTGTGGTCAATGACGAAGTGATTACCGCACTGGAGCTGAAAGCAGAAATGGGGCTGATCAAAAAACAGCTGAGCCAGCAAAACACACAATTACCCAGTGACGCCGTACTGAAAAAACAACTGCTGGATCGCATGATCCTGCGCCGTATTCAACTGCAAATGGCCAAACGTGGCAGCATACGAGTGGATGATGACATGCTCAACCGCACGCTGGAAAATATTGCGGCACAAAATCGTATGAGTTTGTCGCAATTTCGCTCGGCCCTGCAAAGCGAAGGCATCAATTTTGAAAGTTTCCGCGAAAACATGCGTGATGAAATTACCGTGAACCGGTTGCAACAACGCCAGGTGCGCAGCCGTATTGTGGTTACCCAACAGGAAATAGACAACTTTATCAACAACCAGAAATTACGTGGCGGTGAAGATAAAGAATATCACCTTGGCCATATTCTGGTATCCGTGCCCGAAGCGGCCAATGCACAGGAAATAAAAGCCGCACGCACGAAGGCAGAAAAAATTGTGCGAGACCTGCGCGCCAATGCTGATTTTGCGCAAACCGCGATTGCACTTTCTGATGGTCAACAGGCTCTGGAAGGTGGTGACCTTGGCTGGCGTCGCGCGGATGCCCTGCCCAGCCTGTTTGCAGACTGGGTGGTGCAACAGAATGTGAATAATGTCAGTGATGCATTGCGCAGTCCCAGCGGTTTTCACATTATCAAAATGCTCGACATTCGCGACAACCAGCCACAACACATGATCACCCAGACACATGCCCGGCATATTTTGATCAAACCTTTTGATGAAACAGAAAATAGTGATGCACGCGCAAGACTGGAAAAAATTCGTGAGCGTATTATTGCCGGTGAAGATTTTGGTGCGCTGGCCAAAGCACATTCCGATGATCCCGGCTCGGGTGCCGAAGGTGGCGAACTGGGTTGGGTGAACCCGGGTGAAATGGTGCCAAATTTTGAACAGGGCATGAACGCGCTGGACGTTGGTGAACTGAGTGAGTTGGTGCGCAGCCGTTTTGGCTGGCACCTGATTCAGGTGCTGGAACGCCGCAAGCAGGATGTCACGGAACAAGTGCGAAACAAAAATGCCAATGACGCCATTCGTGCGCGCAAACTGGACCCTGCCATGCAAGCCTGGGTTCGGCGCATTCGTGACGAGGCTTTTGTTCAAAACCGGCTTTGATTGTTTGTGACATTTTTTATTACGTTGAGGGTGGTGGTTTATGACTGAATCAGTTCATCGTCTGGCCATCACGGCGGGAGAACCGGCGGGTATAGGCCCGGATCTTTGTGTGCAAATGGCGCAACAAGATCATTTCTGTGAAATGGTTGTTATTGCAGATGCAGAACTGCTGGCTGCTCGTGCACAGCAACTGGATTTGCCGCTGGAGATCATCCCGTTTCAGGAAAATACCACTTGTGTAAAAAGCTCTCATCGTGCGGGCATATTGCCAGTGCTGGATATTCCATTGGCTGCTCGTGTGTTGCCTGGCCAACTGAATGTAAAAAATTCACAGGCCGTTTTAAAAAGCATTGATACTGCAATTAATGGCTGCAAACACGGCACGTTTGATGCCCTGGTCACCGGCCCGGTACACAAAGGCATCATCAACGAAGCCGGTATTGCCTTTACCGGACACACGGAATATCTTGCGCAGCAAACGGGTGGTCACCCGGTAATGATGTTGGCCACCGAAGGCTTGCGGGTTGCGCTGGTCACTACCCACCTGCCCCTGAAAGAAGTATCAGCAGCGATTACGCGTGAATGTCTTTCACAGGTTATTGATACGTTGTTACAGGACTTACATATCAGGTTAGGTATTAATACACCGCGTATTCTGGTTTGCGGCCTGAACCCTCATGCCGGTGAAGACGGTCATCTGGGGTCAGAAGAAACAGAGACGATTACACCCGTGTTACAAAGTTTTCGTGATCGCGGCATGGATGTGCAAGGCCCATTATCAGCGGATACCCTGTTTACCCACGAAACATTACAACAGGCCGATGTCGTGCTGGCCATGTATCACGATCAGGGTTTGCCGGTATTGAAACACATGGGGTTTGGTAAAGCGGTAAATATCACATTAGGCCTGCCGATCATTCGTACCTCGGTGGATCACGGTACCGCACTGGCTTTGGCAGGCACAGGTCAGGCCAGGGCCGACAGTTTGTCATATGCAATGTCGGTGGCTGATGAAATGGTCAGGCACATGAAAATGCAGCAGGCGCGATCCGTCGCATGAGCACAGATTCCACATCCACACCAAAACACCGTGCCCGTAAACGCTTTGGCCAAAATTTTTTGACGGACCCATATATCGTGGCCGGTATCGTTGCCGCCATCAGTCCGCAACGGGATGATCATCTGGTGGAAATAGGCCCTGGCCTGGGTGTGTTAACAGAATCCTTGCTGCCCTGTGTCACCGCCATGGATGCCATTGAGCTGGATCGGGATATTATTCCCAAATTACAGGAACATTGTCGTGGCCGTGGCCAATTGCACATTCATCAAGCCGATGCACTGAAATTTGATTTTGCAGCCCTGGCAAAAGACGGTCGCCCATTACGCATTGTCGGCAACCTGCCCTACAATATTTCCACACCGCTGATGTTTCATCTGTTGTCGATGCATCAGCAGATTCAAGATATGCACTTCATGTTGCAAAAAGAAGTGGTAGACAGACTGGCTGCCACACCGGGCGGCAAAGACTACGGGCGCCTGAGTGTGATGATGCAATATCACTGTCAGGTGGAATCACTGATGGATGTGCCGCCGGAAGCCTTTTCGCCACCTCCCAAAGTGAATTCCGCTGTAGTGCGTCTGGTGCCTTACAAAGAACCCCCTGTCAGTGTTGGTGACATTAAACTGTTGGAAAAACTGGTGACCCAGGCCTTTTCCCAACGGCGCAAAACTTTGCGTAACACACTCAAACCGCTGATGAATGCAGAACAGATTGAGGCACAAGGTGTTGACCCCAGGCGTCGGGCAGAAACCGTGAGCCTGGACGAATTCGCTATGCTGACCAATTTTGTCAGTGCGAATTCAGTGGCGAAAAAAAGCAAGGCAGACTGACAGTGGGCCTTGGTATCGGTGGAATACTGGAACAACTCATCGGACCGCCGGGCGGGTTTATTTTTCTTGCTGTGCTGGGACTGGTACTCATGCGCCGTCACCGGCGCGCAGGATTTTATATGACCGCAAGCGGTCTGGGTTTGTTGTATATTGCCAGCCTGCCGGTGACCGCTGGTATTTTGTTATCAGGGTTGGAACCGGAGACCGCGCTTTTTGAAAAAACCTTGTTGGTCAATGACAAACCGCCGCAAGCCATCGTGATTTTGGGTGCGGGCCGTCGGTATTATGCCCCCGAGTTTGCAGGTGGCACCCCCAACACCTTTGCACTGGAACGGATTCGTTATGGTGTCTGGCTGGCGCGGCGCACCCTGTTACCCATATTGGTTTCCGGTGGACTGGGAACAGAACAGTCACCGCCCGAGGCTGAACTGATGAAACAACTTATTGAAAGTGAATATGCTCTGCCCGTGCGCTGGATTGAAACACAAAGTCGTACTACTTACGAAAATGCACAATATTCCGCAAAAATATTAAAGGCTGAAGGCATCGACTCCATTTATCTCGTCACCCATGCCAGACATATAAAGCGCAGCATGCAGTCGTTTAAAAAATTTGGTCTTGATGTTGTTCCTGCACCCACCGTGTTTAATGGTAAAGATCAGCGTGGTTTGACGTTGCGACATTTTTTACCCAGTGCCAAATCACTGAATCGTACCGCCCAGGTGTTTCATGAATGGACAGGTATGGTGTGGTACTGGTTGCGTTATCAAGTTGCGGAGTAGCAGTTTGTGTTTCTGCATGACAAACAAAATACGTTGTACAACCTGAAATACCGCAGATTGCAAAGCCAAATTGATTGAATCTGGATTCCGCAGTTGACCACTTGAATATGTCTCTGACATCACGGAATGAATACATTTTTTCATTGCGCGGCCATTCAACTGCCAGTACATCGTCAAAATAGCCAGTTATTCTTCCTCTTCAGGCTAAACCCAATTGGCCAAATGCTTGTTCCCGAAGTAAATAATTCACAGACTTAAGTTGTATTATTTCACTTTCCTGAAATTATCTTGATAATTAGAATACCCCTCAGTTTTCTGGATCAGAAAATCATTTGTCTAACAGAAACAGGGAGGTAAGCCAGCGATGACCAAAATCAGTAAAAAAATTATTTCTTTGCTTTTTTTAATTTTGGTTGTCTGTATTTTTTCAAACCATGCACTAAGTCGTGAGGCATTTATTAAAAGTAAAAAAACTGTTGACAACTCAATAGTTACATATGTGCTGGAACGTCAAAATACGATTGATGGTTTTGCGCAATTTGAAGAACCTGAATTTCCTGGTATTACTGATATATTGGTCGCCATTGATGGTGGCAAACCACCTGTCACCGGCGGCGACTTTCAAAATCCTGAACAAGGATCCGTATCACTGGATTATATGGCTGCTTATATCGATGATGTATTGCAAAATCAGGTTGTCGGTTATGCCTATGTGATTAACCAGGATGGCCGTCCGGAAAAACAAAATGCCTGGGGGTACGCACATACAGCTGGTGATGATTTACTCAAAATGTCAGTTTTTACTCGCAGCTTTATTGCCAGCGTTACCAAACAAATCACTGCTGTAGCAACAATTAAAATTCTCGATCAGGCTGGTATTCCTCTGGATTCTCCGGTTGAAGATTATTTGCCGAACGAATGGACGTTAGGTTTCGGTTTTTGGGGTCAAAACGGTATTACCTTTCGGCATTTATTAACTCATCGGTCGGGGTTAAATCAATATTTCAATGCGCTGACCGACGATGGGAAAAAAAGCTGGGGCAATGACTGGGATAGTCTGAAGTTTGTCGTTGAAAATGGCGCAATGCCGGGTGCCATGTCCTCTTATAAAAATGCGAATTTTGCCCTGCTAAGAATTTTGATTCCGCAGATTTGGGTAACTATGGGTACCGCACCTTACAATGAAGTCACAGAAGGTAATCATTCCAGCATGTATCTGGCCTATATGTATCAAAATATATTTGAGCCAATAGGCATTTATAATGTTGGTTGCTGGATGCAATACACCAGCCAGGAAGAAGCGTTGGCATCTAATAAAGATTTTGTTGAATTGGGCGATGTTGAACATAATTCATTGTTTAATTCTTGCGGCGGCCACTCAGGTTTTAGAATGTCAGCAATGGAGCTTGCTCAATATTTGGCTTATTTACGTCACAGCAGCGAAATTTTAAGCTTGCCGCAAAAAATGGTGATGGACCAGGGTTTATTAGGCTGGAACGGCAATAGTGGCTTTTATTGGCATGGCGGTGCAAGTTTTTCCAGTTACGCTATCCCTGCTGGAAACACGACCGGTGGTATCAGTTATGCCCTTTCAAATGATATCAAGTATCGAAAATCATCTTACGCTTGTGTGATGAAATTTCCGTATGGTGTTGAAGCCAGCCTGGTGATTAACTCAGAATTCAAAACGGGCTTTACCGACAGTGCCTGTGGTGTTTTAAAGAAAGCATTTGAGTTATTCACTTATTGAACCTGGAAGTCCTGAATCCAATAAGTTATTTAATTTCCATTTCTGGCAA
Source organism: Gammaproteobacteria bacterium (assembly GCA_013151355.1). Taxonomy (GTDB): domain Bacteria; phylum Pseudomonadota; class Gammaproteobacteria; order SZUA-152; family SZUA-152; genus SZUA-152. The sequence continues at coordinate 29,889 of JAADIL010000042.1, read as the reverse complement.
CGTGAATGATTATTTCGGGACAACTATCGTCAATCCCAGTGATTGCCAGGCTTGCATGCCACCACGATAGTAATAAATTTTTTCGGGTGGATAACCCAAAGAAAGCAGGTTTTTAATCGCGTGTGGTGATTGACCACACCAAATGCCGTTGCAATATAATAATATCTCTTTGGCTTGTGAAAAATCCCAGGGACTATCTGCTGCATTAGCATCACCGCTAAAGAAAGTACGGATGCTATCCATAAAGGAGCTACCACTCATACCTTTTTTGTGTACATTCAATTTCAATAACACGTCGGCCAGTGCTGCCACTGATTTTTCCGGATCAAAATGAGTAAAAGGGATATTAATGGAACCAGGGATGGTGGATTTTTGATACCATGCCGGGGTGCGCGCATCGATAAGAACACCATTGCCTATTTCCAGTTTTTTATCGATAAATTCCAACAGTTCCAGTTCGGCCACAGTAATAACACCGGGAGCCACATGTAGTGGTTGAATGCAAAATGGTGGGCACTTACGCGAGGTTTTGGTGTAGCCACCTGTAAGTATATTATCCTGATCCTGGATACGTTGGATATTAATAAAATCATCACCGTGGTGTACCGGCATGGAGGCCATATCCTGTGTAATTTTGACCTCCAGCGCCAGGGTGTTAGAGGACATCAGCAAGGTAATGAAGGCCATCACAACAGAGGTGGGTAAGGCTGAACAAGTATATCTCATGATGTATTTCTCGTAGCGGTAATTAAAAATGGTACATGTGGTTTTTTATCGCTTTAAACAGGTTACTGAAAAGCAGACTGTTGCAAACTATCGTTTAAAATACAGATCCAGTATTTTTTTCCGCAGATGGTCAAATTTCGCAGGTGTATCCGCATTGTCGGTACGGTAGAGTTCAACAACCGTTGCCTTATCCCAGCGGTTGAGTTTTTTGTAGTATTTGAAGGTAGTGGGTTTTTCTTTTTGCAGAAGCTTTTCCAGTGCGAGCTGTTCTTTCGAAGGCCCGGTATTGCCTGTATTAGTTGGTACATGGGCGCTGGCTTCAGCCTCTGTGGATAACGCATCCAGATAGTTATCACCCGCCGATACTTTTTTGGGCGGAGCAGTATTGCCAGCTTCATTTTCCAGTACACTCAGATAATCATCGGTTGTAGCCAACGTGAGGCTAGTGGCAAAAACAAAAAACAGGCTGACGATAATCCAGATAAAGGACAACAGGGTAATAGGTGTTTTTGTCGAGCACCTGGATATATTGTATTGTTTCATGTGCTGTTTCATATGCTTTTCATAAGTTTCCTTATCAACGGTTTGGCGAAAAAAAACTTTAATTGTTTATCCAATAATGGATTAGCGCATCGTCCAATCACTAATGCCTGCACATTTATTGAAATAAATTCAATGAGTTAAAAGGGAATCACTTCGTAGATTTAATCTCTATGGGTTCAATTCCCCGCAGCTTGCTGCGAATACCGTCTCATTCTGGCGCAGGCCAGAATCCAGAGGTTGAAACCCCTGGACACCGGCCTTCGCCGGTGTGACATTAATCGCTTTGGGTTTAATACCCCCGTCAGCTTGCTGCGGGGTCGTTTATTGGATGCTACTCTTGAAGTGGTAGCATATGGGCTATTATTTATGCTTCATCAATTAAAAGAATATTGCATGAAATATTTGATATTCACGGTAATGCCTGAATGTTGTTCTTCAGGTGGTGTTGTGAGCTAAGGAATGGAACACAATAACTCATACAAGTGGCGCCCGGATTTAGTGTGTATTCGTTCGTTCTGATTGAGAAAAAGTGCAGGAATAGTCGTTCTGTTTTGAGCTTTTGTGATTGAAGAACGGGCACCAACAGTAGGCGCTTTAGGCGAAGACGGACTGAAGCAGACGACCCCATGAATGGGAGAGGTAGAGCCAAGTCTGGAACAGAGGCCGAGATGCCAATTGTATGAGTTATTGTGTTCCATTCTTGACCAACACGTGCAACGGAAACTGCGTGACAGCAGTTTCCGCACACCGTCGGTGTTCATGAACGCGTATCAGTCTTCCAGATGATATTTACGTTTTTTACCGTCAATTTTGTGCAGGATTGCTTGCGTTGCGACCATTTTATTGCCGCTGGGGATAACCATAAAATCCATATCCACAGTATTGCCTTTGCTGTCGGCGAAATCGGCACAGCTTACATAAAAATCACCCTTTTTGACGATACCGTCATGCAGTTCAACCAGTTTCAGGTTATGCACTTTGTTGGTAATGGCATCGTAAAATTTAAAACGGTCACCCACTGTACGTTGTTGAATCAGTTCATTCATGGCCTGCTGAATATTGGTGCGCAAGTCACCCTTAATGGAAGGGTCGTTGGCGGCCATGGCGGTTGTGCTGAGCAAAAACAGGCTAATACCGGAAACCTGGAGCAGGCGTGTAATGTTGCGGGGTAAAGTCATACGGATATTCCTCGTGTTGGTCAGCTGGGTTTAGCCGACGGGTTTGTCGAATAAAGGTGCTTCAATGCTGGTAACGAGTGACTGAGGCATTTGATTGCAAGATGAGTGGATATTCTTTGAGAGAGTTACCAGTCCATGCGTTCCATCAGGTAACCCAGGCAATCCTGGCGAATGACTTCGGTATTCAGGGTGAACATGGAGGGCATTACTTCACATGCCGTTTGCAATTTACCGTTGTGTAAACGGAAAAACCGCCGGGTGGCATCTTCGCCCTGTTCGTCGATGACCTGTAGTGGAATGTTCGTTTGTCGGGGGTCAATAAAACCCAAAGTAATGCCCGTTGCCAGTTCGTGAAAATTGAGATGGTCCAGGTCGGGCAGGAAGCAGATTTCGTTTGCACAGGGTTTGTTATTACTGTTGCCATCAAAACGTATATTGATATGTTCTGGCACATTGACTGTGGCGACGGTATGAAATAAATCCATGTCGTGTGCGGCGACGGGGTGTGTGGGCAAGTTGGAGAGTTGTAAACAACTGTTAATAAAATCGGCGGCGTGCGCGGTGCCGTGAGGTTGGTCAGGTTTGCCGCATTCCACTGTTACCGCCGGGCAGATGTTACTGAAGGCCATGGACTGCACACCTTCAGGGCGGATGAAATAAACCACGGTGCGGGAAAATTGCGTGGCGAGGTGAAAGAAGCGGGAATCAAGTTTGTTGATGCAACCGTAATGGGGATTGAGTCCGGTGTTGTTGTGTATGTCGATACTGGCAAACACATTACGTTCGCGCAGCAGGTCCACAATTTGGCGCATCATCTGGTGTTCGCGTGTATTGTTCGTGCAGTCATCACCGAATCCGTCACAGGGCCAGACGCGATTGTAATCCGGCTGGTTGTGGAGATGGCGTTGATCGTACCGCGCCGCGCGGACATTGCCGATAAAAATACACAGTTCGCGCGGCAATTCCTGTTGATGATATTTATTCAACAGGGATTGTATGGCCGAAAGTCCGGTGCCCTCGTTACCGTGCAGCAATACCGAGACAAATAACGGTCGGGGTCGTCGACCGGGTAACTGGATCAGTGTGGGCCCGGGCAGGATGCGATGCAGTTCCTGCGCTGTGCAGTCCAGCAAGCCATTGGGGATGTGGTCAAGCAGAGTGAGCACGATTGCCGATACAAACGCTATTCGGGAATTTCCGAGCGTTGATTCTGGTATTCATTGTAGTCAGGGTAATTTGGGTCGCAGTCGGGTTCTCCTGTTTGTTCGATGCATTGGCGCTGGTGAAGGGCATCGTAGCCTGCTCGTTTGAGTTCCTCGGTGCTACAGGCGCCGAGTAAAACGAGTATCCCGAAAAACAGTAATCGTTGTGTATTCATCGCCAGACTTTACCGGATTGTTGGTTAGACTGGTACATCGTCAAAATAGTCTTGAGGGTGTACGAGGGTAAATTATAAATGGAATAACCGGGCCAAGGTTAAAACAGCGTATAAAATGCACCATTTAATAGTTGAATTTACCGTATGGGTGATACGCTACTGTCCAACATAATTTGAAAAGTCCCTGGGTGTAATTGACTCATTTGTTCTTCCCTTGATCTTTTGGTGGAACCGCTACGCTTGTTCCACCCTGCGGTTTTACCTTGTGTTTGAGGAGATGGAACAAACAAATCACTCCCCTGATCCTGACATATTTCCGACCCGGATGATGAATACGTCAACTTCAGTGATGTATGCAGACAGGGAACAAGCGTAGCGGTTCCACCAGAGTCTTGTACACGCTCAAAAAAACCGGGCCAGCTCACCAATGAGACAGTTATTGTTCGAGCGATCCTAAGCGGATTTGCAGGACTAACGACTGAGTCGCCCAATGAAGATAACCAAGCCATATATCTCGAAAAATGTTGTTTACTTTCCTCTGGACCAGATGGCTGATCACCGCCCAGATAAACAATGATGTATTGAGTCATTTTTTCTCCTGGTACACCGCCAAAACAGCCTTGACGGTGTACTAAATGTTCCATTCATGCACTGGCATCCCACTGTGCTGGTGTTGTAAATAGACGGTTAATAATTGTGTCATGTCATTGCCCTTCTTTGTGCAGTGGGCAGCGTAAAAACGGCGTTGCCAGGTTGCGCCGTTGCAGGCATTTTGTACCCGTGCTTCGATGATACCCAGAAAATGAATACGGTCCTTGTCATTAATGCCCAGCGAGATCAGTCCGCCATGTGCCATGGGTAACAGGGTTTTCAGTATCAGTGATTGCGCAGGTTGTTTTTGCCCGTTCAGCCAGGTGATGTGGGCATCGAGTCCTTGTCGGGCGCAGGCGTAAAAATTGTCACGTGCCCGGGCAAAGGGCATGTCGGTTTCCGGAGGGACACCGGTTTCGCACAGTGCCCGGGTGAGTCCGTAATAAAATGCCGCATTGGCTATGGCATCGGCAATAGTAGGGCCAGCGGGCACCACGCGTTGTTCGATGCGCAGGTGCGGTATGCCCTGCTCGTTAAAACCGATCAGAGGCCGGTTCCAGCGCCACAACGTGCCATTGTGCAGGCGCAAATGTTCCAGTTGTTCCGGCGGGCTGTCAAATACCGTGGGCAGCAACACAGGATAATGTTCGAGGTTTTCGGTAAAACATTCCATGATGGACTGACGTGCATAGCCGGAACCGAAAGTAACGCGGCGCATGGGGCCGTGGGCGTCGTCTTCGTAACCGCCCACTTCCACAGATTGCTCGAACAGCGGGATGCGTGTCTCGGCCCACAGGTTTTTGCCGAATAAAAAGGGAGAATTGGCGCTGACTGCCACCAGCGGTGCGGAGGCAATGATCGATGCATTATAGGCGCGTACCGCCAGCGCTGGCGGTACCTGCAAGTGAATTTGAAACGAGGTGGTGGCGGACTCCAGCATGACATCGTCGTTCCCGACACGCAGGATATCCTTGCCGTGAATGTCCAGTTGCAGCGGCCGACCGCCACGCAGACGCAGGATTTCATTGTTCAGCGCGGCATAACGATTCATGGATGACAGGTTCTCAATCACCAGGTGGGCATCACTCACCGTGGGCAGGATACCGATCATCGCCAGTTGAGCCCCCAGACTGCGCGCGGTATCACAACCTGCCTGCCAGTCGGTTTGCAGTTTTGTTTCCAGAGTGGAGAGTGCTGTGCCACGCAGGGCCGTTGGTTCAACATTGAACTCGATATTAAACGTGGCCAGTTCGGGGGTGACCCGCGGGTTGTCAAGATGTTGCAGAAATGCCGCATTAATGGGTGCCGGGCAGAATGTCTTGTCTACCAGCCAGCCTTCCAGCTCAAAACCCGCCACAGGCGGGCCATCATCAAAGCGGTTTTGTTCAAAACAGGTAGCGAGCAGCGCGGTTTCTTCGCTGAGGCGTTGTTTAAAAGCATCGAAATCCCGTTGACTGAAACGGGTGTGGTCAATTTCCTGGCCCATGCCACCATTAATGCCTGGTTTGAGCGTTACGTCCAGTTTGGCATGAGATGGTTTTACAACCGGGGTGGTATCGGGCTTAACCCGTGGCTGTGTCGGCGATGCGTGTGACATCCGGGAAGGGCAGGTAGTCAGGGTCAAAAAACTGGGTGGCAATTTCATCGGCAAAAAAACGGCCGCGTGAGGTAAGCCACACATGGCTGTCATTTTCTGCAATCAGCCCCAGTGTTTTAAAACCGTTAATTTCTTTACCAAAACACTGTTCGATTATTTCTCCCGTGCGTTCGGTAAACAGTGCTTTGCTGACTCGCGCATTTTTCAGCGGCAGTATGAAACAGCGCCGACGTTCGTCGTCTACGGTGCGGATTTTGCCGCGATTCACGGAGACTTTGCCCTGGCGCACCGACTGGTAGTAGTTCTCCAGATTGGCATCTCCCACGTTCATGGAAAACACGCCGCGCAAGTTGGACCAGGAGGATACACCCACACCGGTTACGTCGGCGAGGTCGCAGGCCCAGTCGCGCAGGTAATGAGAGATGTCTTCGGCCTTGCGTGCGAAGATGCGGGTCTGGTGTTCGCCGTAGCCGTGGCGTTCCGAGATCATGCTACCCAGGTATTTCATCAGTTGAATGTCGTTGGGCTCGGGAAATTTTTCCGGTGCGCTGGTGTGTACTTTGAGGATGTTGCCATCACGGTCGCCGTGCGGGCGAATGCGCAGCCGATAGAGTTGATAACCTTCGATGTCCAGGTTCACTGCGGTGAGCATGTTTTTTACCCATTGCGCCACGGTTTGGCCGGGGTAGGCGTAAATCAGGTCAATAAAGATATTATCGATACCGGCGCGGCGCATTTGTTTAATGGATTCCAGTGTATCCGCATTGTTATGGGTACGGCCCATGGCGGCGAGCACAGGGTCATCAAAAGATTGCACGCCCAGGCTGATGCGATGCACACCGTAGTCTTTCATGATGGCCAGTTTTTCCATGCCTTCTTTGCCCAGCAGGGTGGTGGGTTCGGCTTCGATGGAGAACTGGGTGCAGTCACTGAGATCAAAATGCCGGGTAAACGCGGCGAGAAAACGCTCCATTTGTTGCGGCGATAAATAAGTGGGTGTGCCGCCGCCGATGAGCACCGAACTGGCGGGAATGGCATTCATGCCCATTTTGTGACGGTACAGGGCCATTTCCTGTTCGAGGTGGTCAAGGTAGTCGTCTACCTCTTCGGCCCGGGTTTTGGTTTTGGTGATCCAGTGACAAAAAGTACAGCGCGAGGGACAAAAGGGAATGTGACCGTAGGCGATGGTTTTGCTGGCCGGGCGTTGGGCAAAATTTTCGAACAGGGCAGTGTCGTCCATTTCGGAGAACATGGTTAATGGCGGGTAGCCGATCACAGGGAAAAATTGTTTGCCGCCGCCGGGTAGCAGACCTGATTGCCGAATTTCATCCACATTCAGTCGCATCAGTTCTTCGCGTGCGAGGCCTATCCAGTCATTGACATCATTCATGTACTGCACTCCCGGTTACATCCTGTCTATAAACTCATACTTTCTTATCGATACTGACAGGTAACGGACATCATAGCGCCTTTCCATAGTGATTTCCTGTGTTATCAGGCGTGTGCTGTTGCTTTGTCAACAAGCAGAATTTCGTGGGGGTAGCGGGAAATTGTAGATCAGTTACGTGGTCCGGCAAGCTTGTCCAGCCGTAGTCGATGCCGTTCATCGAACAACCGTTTTGAGGCCAGCCACAGTGCCGTTGTTACTCCAAAACCGGTACCGGCGCTGATCAAAAACATGATCAGAATCTGGTATTTCACGGCTTCCAGTGGTGGACTGCCCGCGAGAATCTGCCCGGTCATCATGCCTGGCAGGCTCACCAGCCCGGCGGCGGCCATGGCGTTGATAATCGGCATCATACCGCTGCGCATGGCGTCGCGGCGGATTTCAGCAATGGCTTCCAGTCGGGTTGCGCCCAGCATCAGTCGCTGTTCGATGATGGCGCGTTGTTGCCATGCCGTGGTGGTGAGCCGGTCCAGCGCCAGTGCGATACCACTCATGGTATTGCCCAGTAACATGCCCAGCAGGGGGACAGCGTATTGCGGGTCATACCAGGGATCGGTGGCAACCATGGTGGTCAGCGCCAGCACAGTGATGGCGAAGGATGAGATAAACATCGCGCCGGTGCCCATGCCGAAACCCCACCAGCCGGTGAAGCGTCGCTGTTGGCGAGCCATGACTTCACGCCCGGCAGCCAGCAGCATGATCAGCGAAATACCTGCCACCCACAGTAAATCAACATTGGCAAACAGTGCTTTTAGTACCAGCCCGATGAGCAGCAGTTGCACCACGGTGCGTGTACCCGCGATAAGCAATTGTCCGCTGAGCCCCAGTTGCATGCGCCAGCTCAATGCGGCCATGGCCAGCACCAGTCCGGCAGCGAGGGTGAGATCCACGGCGCTGAGTGTAATCATGCGCTGTGTTCCCTGATACCTTCGGCGGTGAGTTGCAAATGTCGGCTGCCCACCCGTGCGGCTTGCCGGGCATCGTGACTCACCCACAATACGGCAGCGCCGGTATCGTGGCGATATTCACTGATAAGCCGTTCTACTATGAGGACATTGTCGGCATCCAGACTGGCGGTGGGTTCGTCCAGCAGCAACACGCGGGGTTTGTTCACTAGTATCCGTGCCAGTGCCAGACGTTGTTTTTCGCCGCTGGAGAGACGACTTACCTGCCAGTGCAGGGTTTCTGTGCCAAAGCCCAGTGGCTCGAACCAGGGGGGTTTTTCATCTGAAAAGTGAGCGCCAACTTCGTCTTGCCACCACTGGCTTTCTGCTGGTAGCAGGGCGACTTGTTTGCGCCATTGCGGGGCGGCAATCTGCGTGCTGGGGGTCTCATCGAGCAATATCTCCCCGTCATGGGGGTCGAGATCGGCGATGGCGCGTAACAACAGCGATTTGCCGCTGCCGGAATCACCGCGCAGGCTGACACACTCACCCGGGGCAATGTGCAAGGAGTAAGGGCCGCGTTCATGGGTGTACAGGTCAATAATACTCAGGCCGTTCATGCCGGGTCTTTCCAGTTCCACCACTGGAGTTTTTCCGGAACAGGGTCAGGGCAGGAGGCAAAATAGACGGCACAGCGAAACACGTACAACACGCAGCGGTCCACAGGCTGGCCAACCTGCACACACAATTCTGCATACAGTGCCTCGGGATCACTGTCGCGCAAATCCTGCACAGCAGTAATACCCAGCCCGTATAAATCGCTGGCAATGGACGGCCCTGTGCCGGGAATACGTTGCAGGTCTTTGAGGGCGGCGTTACGGCGAGTCACAGATGTGGTTTTTATCATAAGCAGGCCATAACATAGCATGCCCTGATTGCCGAGAATTTAACGCCTGTGTTTCAATTTACCGCCCTGCCGCCTTTGTCCCTGTATATTCACCTGCCGTGGTGTGTACGCAAGTGCCCGTATTGTGATTTTAATTCGCATGCACTGAAAGACGGGATACCCGAAACGGCTTACATCAATGCCTTGTTGGCAGATCTTGAACAAGACCTGCCGCGTATCTGGGGGCGACGGGTAATGAGTGTGTTTATTGGTGGTGGTACCCCCAGCCTGTTTTCTCCTGAAGCGCTGGATCAGCTGCTATCCGGCCTGCGTGCGCGGTTGAGCATTAATGCCGATGCCGAGATTACCCTCGAAGCCAACCCCGGCACCGCAGAACAGGAAAAATTTCGTGAATACCGGGCGCTGGGTATCAACCGCCTGTCCATCGGTGTGCAGAGTTTTCACGATGATGCGTTGCAAGTCCTTGGTCGTATTCATGGTCGTAGTGAGGCTGTTCGTGCCGCAGAAATGGCGCATGCCGCTGGCTTCGACAATTTTAACCTCGACCTGATGTTTGCCCTGCCAAATCAGACACCAGCGCAGGCAGCTGAAGATGTGGCCACGGCCATCGATCTTGAGCCCACACATATCTCTTATTACCAGCTCACCCTTGAGCCCAATACGCAATTCTATGCACAGCCACCCGCGCTGCCTGATAATGATCTGGCCTGGCAGATACAACAGGCTGGACAACAGCAACTGGCCGAGGCTGGTTATGTGCAGTACGAAGTATCGGCTTACGCCAAAGAAAAATACCAGTGTGCGCATAATCTGAATTATTGGCAGTTCGGAGACTATTTAGGGTTAGGCGCGGGAGCCCACGGAAAAATTACTGATGCTGCACAACAGACTATTACCCGTCTTGCCAAACAGCGTCAGCCGCAAGCTTTTATGAACACAGCAGGTACTGCACAGGGTATTCAGAGTGAACGTGTTTTAACACGCAAAGATGTGGGTCTGGAATTTATGATGAACGCATTGCGTTTAAATGAAGGTTTTGAATCTGCGTTATTTCCCGCTCATACAGGTCAGCAGCTTGTGTTGATTGCTGCTCCCCTGCGTGCCGCTGAAGAAGCTGGTTTGCTTGAACGAACACTGAAACAGATACGGCCCACAGAAAAGGGTCGCCGGTTTCTGGATGATTTATTAACCTTGTTTGTGACGGATTAGAAATGTACGTTTTGCCTTGTCAAAAACCACCAAAACTCATCATTCAAGGTCCGGTATAAAAACATGACGGGGCCTGACAGTTCTGTTTTTCATCACTTCAAGGTTTGGATCGGTTCCGCCAGCACACCACGCTGATCGTGGGAGGCGTTGATCTTTATCAGGGCCTCTTCAGCCTGCGGGTAACCACGGGCAGCTGCCGTGGTAATCCAGCGGATGGATTCCTTTTCGTTACGTGGCACGCCGTAACCGTGGTGGTACATGTAGCCAATGGTATACTGCGCACCGACATGTCCCTGCCGCGCCAATAACAACAGGGCATTGGCGGCTTGCGTATACTGTTTGTCGAGAAACAGCGCTTTGGCCTGTTGGAATATTTTCTGTTGTATCTCCAGTCTTGTGGCGGCCGATGGTTGATCTGTATCAACAGGAACGTTTACGCAGGCGCTTGCCATTAACACAAGCCATATACCCATAGCACGAAACAAATGAGACCGGATACCCGGGGATCGTAACACTGTTTTTTGTCGCAGAAAAAAACGGTTAACATACGTAGCAGATTTCATGTCTGTGCATAATACACGCTTTCACACAGAGATCACGATCATGCCGAAGAACACTGGCAAGCGCTCAATTTTTTACGCGAATTTTATGTTTGCCCGCGACGTTCAACTCTGTGGCAGAAATTCTTGCGAGATACAGGGTGGAAGACATTGACCCCAAACGCGTCGGCAAAGAAACTTTTACAGCCTGTTTCCCAAAGGGGTATTACGACAGGGATCACGCATCGCCGGTTTGTTTGCCCGCAGGGTGGATCGGATGTGTAACAATGTTGATACTTTATGCGCTACAAGAGTGTTATTCCGGACAAATGCCCGTTATCCTTATCCAAAAGAAGTCATGGGTTTGATTGGGGATGAAACCGGAATAAACGACGATTCAGTATAACCATTCAGCAAGGTGACACACGGTATCTTCATGTCTTTGACATATTGTGAAAAATTCGGCTTTGATGCCAATAAAATTGCCGAGCGCCTGCAATGGCTGGAACTCGATGCCGCCGATCATGCTATCGCCGCACAGCTACAGCAAGACATCATTCAGCCTCATGCCGAGACCATTGTCACCACCTTTTATGAGTGGCTGCCCACCCTGGCGGAAGCACGCACTTTGCTGGTGGATGATGAGCTGGTGGTGCGCCTCAAACAAACCCAGTTACGATACCTGCTGAGTCTCGGTATTACCTTTGATCAGGCCGATTATTTTGAATCACGCCTGCGGGTGGGCCAGGCCCATGTATGGGTAGGCCTGAGTCTGAGCCTGTATCAGTGCGCTTACCGCTACCTGGCTGAGCTGATCCTCCGGCACATCGATGACAAACACAGTAATGCCCGCAAGCTCACTACCTTTGTACACAAGGTTATTGCTTTGGACATGTCGCTGGCCATTGAAACCTATCACCTCACACATGTGAAAACGCTGGAAGAATCACTGGATCGTGCACAACGCCAGCAGAAAACCCTGCGTATGGACGCCGCCACCGACTCGCTTACCGGTCTGGCAAACCGCAAAACCATCATTGGTGAGCTGGAAAGGGCGCTGCAACAGCCCCGGCAAGAGCATCATCCGGTAGTAGCCGTCATGGCGGATATTGACCATTTCAAAGAGGTTAATGATACCCATGGCCATCTGGTCGGAGACAAGGTGCTTGCCGAAGTGTCGAACCGGATTCGCTCTGCCTTGCGCGGTTTTGATGAAGTCGGTCGTTATGGTGGCGAAGAATTTTTGCTGGTGCTCAATGGCGCAAATCCCACCACCTCCAGAAATGTTGCAGAACGTATCCGCGCGCATGTGGCCAATCAGCCCATCAATCTGCAAGGTCTGGAAATACAGGCCAGCATCAGTCTCGGTGTCGCCGCTGCACAGCCTGGTGAAACAACTGACGCCGTGCTGGCACGTGCCGACAAGGCACTCTACGCAGCCAAGGCCACCGGTCGCAACTGCGTCGTCATTGCAGATACATAACAGCACCATACATGCCACTTTTAGGAATCGACACGGGTGGCACCTTCACCGATTTTGTATTGCTCCCCGATGGGTCCATCGGAGAGCAAAACTTGCGCGTCCACAAGGTATTATCTACCCCGCAGGCACCGGAACAGGCGATCTTGCAAGGTATTCGCGAGTTGGAACTGGATAATTGCGACGATTTGCTGGTGGTGCACGGCTCCACCGTCGCCACCAATGCTGTGCTCGAAGGCAAGGGCGTGCGCACTGCATTCATCACCAACACTGGCCTGCGTGACCTGCTCACCATCGGCCGCCAGGCACGCGCCGAACTCTACAATCTCAATCCGGCCCCTGTCGCTCCGCCTGTGCCACGTGAACTGTGCCTGGAAACCGGAGGACGGTTGGGTGCCGATGGTTGTGTGCTGGAAGACCTCACCGAATCCGGTTTGCACACATTGCGCAGCGCACTGGAAACATTAAAGCCACAAGCTGTGGCCATCAATCTGCTGTTTTCCTGGCTGGACGAGCGTTTTGAAAAACGCATCGCCGAGATCGTGCCAGATGGTATGTTTATCTCACGCTCATCGCACATCCTGCCCGAGCCCCGTGAATACGAGCGCGGTATCACCACTTGGCTCAATGCCAGTGTCGGCCCGCTGGTACAGGGCTATCTGCAACGATTGTGTGTGGGTATTCCGCAGGCACAAGTGGCCGTGATGCAAAGCGCGGGTGGCACCATCGACGCTGCACAGGCGGGTGAAGAAGCCGTCCACATGTTGTTATCCGGACCAGCGGGTGGCCTGGCCGGTGCGCAATATGTGGGTGGTCTTGCAGGCTGCCAGCGCTTGCTGAGTTTTGACATGGGCGGCACTTCTACTGATGTGGCATTGCTGGACAATGCACAGACTGGCGATTTGCCACTCACCACGGAAGGCCGCATAGGCCCCTGGCCCGTGGGCGTACCCATGGTGGACATGCACACCATTGGCGCGGGCGGCGGTTCTATTGCACGCATCGACAGCGGCGGACTGTTGCAGGTGGGGCCGGAATCTGCGGGTGCCGATCCCGGGCCCGCCTGTTACGGGCGGGGCGTTGCCGGAATCAATATGCAGGCTACAGTCACCGATGCCAACCTGCTGTTGGGTCGTCTGCGTAGCGACGCCTTTCTCGGCGGTCACATGACCCTGGACGAAAATGCCGCACGGACGGCCATTGCACCGCTGGCCAAAACGCTCGATCTCTCCCTGGAACAAACGGCGCAAGGCATTATTGACGTAGCCAATGAGCATATGGCGCGCGCTTTGCGGGTGATGTCGGTGCAACGCGGTGTCGATGCGGCACAATTGACGTTGACCTCCTTTGGTGGTGCCGGAGGGTTGCACGTTTGTGCGCTGGCCGAGGCACTGGAAATGTCACAGGCGCTGGTGCCTGCCCATGCCGGTGTGTTGTCGGCACTGGGCATGCTGGTGGCACCACGGGCACGTTATCTGTCCCACACATTGCAACAGCGACTTTCTGTTATGCCCGATGAACTGTTGCTGCGTGACGTGCAGCAAGCCATAACCACATTGGCAAAACGTGGTTGTGAAGCTTTGGTTACAGAAGGTGTGGATGCAGACAGTATCAGAATGTCACCCAGCATGGATCTGCGTTACCGGGGGCAGTCGTTTGTTATCAATTTGCCGGTTGCATTATCGGTGGACAACAAAACCCATGCCATTGAACAGGCGATGATCAGTGTAGTTGAGCAATTTCATGAGCGACATGCCGCGTTGTACGGCCACCGCCTGCAACAGCCGGTGGAACTGGTAACCCTGCGCGTAAAAGTACACAGCCCGTCCCGGGCTCTGACATTGCAGCCTGTCCATGACACAAAACCTGTCCATGAAATATCGGCTATGGTTCATGTGTCGCTGGCGGGTATCGAAACGAAGGTGCCGGTTTATGCACGGGAAAACCTGCCTGCCGAAATCGTCGGACCAGCGCTGATCACCGAAACCGTCTCCACCACTTATCTCGCACCCGGCTGGTCCTGTATACCCGATGCCAGCGGTTGTTTATTGCTGACGAAAACCGGTTCAAAAATCAACGGGAACAAATAGGCAGAGTGCATCCCGTCTTGCACTATTTTTTGGTGATCAGTGAATCACTGATTTCACCCGCCCAGCGAATTGACGCCAGGTAGGCTGTGCGCAAAGTACTGCTGTCATATTGTGCAGTGCTCAAATTATTCCATTGACCGCGTTCATAGCTCAGCACCAGCGACAGCATCTGTCCCAACTCGCCAGTTTTGTCAAGTAACGCATGGTGCAGCGTATCGGACAATGGCAAGGTAACGAGAATTTCCGCCAGCGGTTTGTCGATGAAAGCATCCAGAGCAGAAAACAGGCCGACAGTAAAAGCATTTTCAGCAGATATCGAGGTATTGGCAGACAGTTTTTCGCACATGTGCGCACGAATCAATGCGGTGAGAATCAGCTCGTAAGGTTTGTCATCAACACTGGACATGGCCAGAATCGTCACCCAGGTTTTGATGGTGTTGAGTCCCAACAGGCTGATGGCCTGTTGCATGGATTCAACTTTTTGCCCAACACTGAAATGTGCGGAATTGATGTAGCGCAAAATGCGGTATGACAGGGAAACATCTTGTACCACCAGTGCCTGTAATTCATTGAAGCCCAGTTCGGGGTCCTGCAATTTGGTCAGCAGTTGCATAATGGCCGTGCGACTGGTGGGCGTGTGCTCGCCTTTGAAAATCTTTGGTTTACAAAAAAAGTAACCCTGAAAATAATCAAAACCCAGCGCCTTGCAGTATTCAAAATCTTCCGGGGTTTCTACTTTTTCTGCCAGCAAACGTGCGCCTTCGGGACGAAGTATTTTCACTTGCTCGGTCAGTTCGCCCCCCGGCAGGGTCGTCAGGTCAATTTTGATAATGTCGGCAAATTCAATCAATGCGCGGTTATTCTCGGTATAAATAAAATCATCGAGAGCTATGGTGTAACCCAAAGCCTTGAGCCTTTTCAGGCCCGCAATCACTTCCTTGCCAGGTTTAATGTCTTCGAGCACTTCCAGCACTACATTGTCCTGCACCAGTGAAGGCGGCAGGCCTTCTATGATGTAGCGCTCTGTGAGATTGATAAAAGCCAGCGATTGCCCCACCAGCTCGGGCAGACCAATTTCCATCAGGGCGTTGATCATCACCTGGGAGGTGGCGTCATCACCATCGACGATATCGGCCTGATTTTTTTCACTGGAACGATAGAGCAGTTCGTAAGCGTATACGTACAGCTTGCGATCGTAGATGGGCTGGCGGGCAATGAAGATGTCAGACACGGTGGCAATCCTTGCTGGTAGCGCGGGTACAGACTGAAAAGTCTGTTTACTGGTCGAGCTATCGGCAGGTACCGGGGCTGCTTTAGATCAGCGCCGGGTTCCCGGGCACTTGTGACTTAAATGTGCATTAAGGGCTAAAAATATTCAGGCGAATAAAATCATTGGTTTACATTCAGCAGAACAGACCATCCTCCGGCTACGAATTGCTGTGTCATAAAATCTAACGCAAAGGTGCGGAGATGCAGAGAGCGCAAAGGATGAGAGGACAACGGACAAAGATATCGCTTTGCGTTCTCTGTGTTAAATACCCGGTGATTTTTTAAACGTAGCGTGTTTTTAGCGCTTGATCCACATTTAATCCTGATTCCGTAACGGTGTCAGCTTGTTGTTTTGTCGATAATTCAGATAATCCGTCAAGATCAGGGCATGGTCAAAAGCCAGCATCCCGGGCAGAGTCTCGGGTAAAAAAATCTGCACATTCGCAGCATCGTCCGCAGCACAGGGTTCACCGTTGGCCTCGGCAATGTACACAGCGCTGACGGTGTGACCTCGCGGATCACGATCAGGACTGGAGTAGCACCCCAGCAAAACAATGAGTGTTACGGGTAGTGATATTTCTTCGGCAGCCTCTCGTACGGCAGCCTGTTCCAGGCTTTCACCCACATCCACAAAACCGCCGGGTAACGCCCAGCCATAAGGGTTTTTGCGCTCGATGAGCAGGATGGGCCGACCGGGCTGGTCAGTAAGCTCGATAATAATATCGACGGTGAGTTTGGGTGTTTCGGGTGCGGGCATTGGTTTGACCTGGATTAATCAGGAATGGAAATTAAATAACGTGTACACGTTATTTAAGTGATGTTACGCAGGCCTCCGATTGTAGGGTGGAACAAGCGCAGCGGTTCCACCTGATTGCTGGTAAGGAACAACAAATCGCCTCTGTTCACGACCGCTGACAAAAACACACCCTGCAACAAAAACCCTATAGCCTGAAACAGGAGAAAAAAGCCCTTATGCAACCACAACTCACTGGCAAACGGCGAGTCAATGTCGATAACTGAACGAACCTTGAACAGGTCCCTTTCCCGTTTGGTGGAACCGCTACGCTTGTTCCACCCTGGCCGGCTTAGCCTGATGGCCAGGCAGCGGGTGGGCATGTGTTTTTGCCCACCCTATAGCTACGAGTGCGTAACATCAGTTATTTAATTTCCATTCCTTACCGGTAACGATAAACATCAATACAACAGCAAGGCTGCCAGCCCCAGAAAGGCCAGGAAACCGATCACATCTGTCACCGTGGTGAGCAGTACGCCACCTGCCAGCGCCGGATCAATGCCTGCGCGTTTGAGCACCAGCGGAATGGTGGCCCCGGCCATGGCGGCGACGATCAGGTTTATCAGCATCGCTGCGGCGATAATGCCGCCCAGTTGAACATCACCAAACCAGGCCGTCACAATGCCACCGACGATCAGCGCCCAAATTATCCCGTTGAGCCCGCCCACCAACAGCTCTTTGTTAAACAACCGACGCGCATTGGAACGGCTGATTTGCCCCAGTGCCATGCCGCGAATGACCAGTGTCAGGGTCTGGTTACCAGCAATGCCGCCCATACTGGCGACAATGGGCATAAGGATGGCCAGCGCCACCATTTTTTCCAGAGTAGCGTCGAACTGACCGATCACCCACGAGGCCAGCAGTGCAGTGAGCAGATTTACTCCCAGCCAGACGGCGCGGCGTTGTGAGCTGGTCGCTACCGGCGCAAACATATCGTCTTCTTCCGAGAGGCCCGCCATGCTCATCAGCGAATGCTCGGCCTCGTCGCGAATCACGTCCACCACATCATCGATAGTGATACGCCCCAGCAGCCTGCCTTTTTCGTCTACCACCGGTGCCGACACCAGATCACGTTTTTCAAACAGACTGGCGACCTCTTGCTCAGGCAGAGTGGCAAGAATGGCTTCCTGCTCGCGATCCATGTGCTCTGCCACAGTGGTATCGGGGTTTTTGATCAGCAAGTCAGTCAGCGGCAACAGTCCCAGGTATCTGTTTTCGCGATTGGTGACGATGAGCTGATCGGTCATTTCCGGAATCTCGCCGATGCGCCGCAGGTAACGCAGCACCACATCAAGACTGATGTCTGCACGCACGGTGATGGTATCAGTATTCATCAGCCCGCCAGCGGTGTCTTCCGGGTAAGACATTACCGCCTCCAGTCGCTCGCGGTGCTGAACATCCATGGCCTCCAGCACCTGATCGGTTACCGCATCGGGGAAATCGTTGAGAATGTCCGCGAGGTCATCGGTCTCCAGCCCTTCCGCAGCAGCCAGCAGCTCGCTGTTGTCCATGTCACGAATCAGTCGCTCACGCACATCATCGTTGACCTGCAACAACACATCACCTTCCTGCTCGGCGGAAACCAGTTGCCACACAGCATCACGCTGCTCATGCGGCAGAGCTTCCAGCAAATGCGCAATTTCCGCCGGATGCAATTCGTGTAACTCACGTTCCACACGGGCAAGCGTGCCATCACGGAGCAAATCCGTGAATGCCTGCAATCGTCGGGCGCGATGTTCGTGTTCTTTGTTTGAATTGGGCATGGCAGTCCACCGGTAACGTGGTGGCATTCTACCCTATGGTGAAAGAGTTGGGGCGGTCAGGCGGGGTGGGCACGTTCCTTAACCTGCCCCCTGAACCATGTTCATAAAAAAGGAACTGCGGGCTATTCGGCCTCATCAAACCGGCGTGCAACAAGATCTTCCAGTGCATCCAGTGCCTTTATTTCATCCGCACCATCAGCAATCAATTCCAGCTTTGTACCTTTGGCGGCGGCCAGCATCATCACCCCGAGAATACTTTTGCCGTTGACCTCGGTGGTGTTTTTAACCAGTTTGATCTCACTGCCAAACTGACTGGCGAGCGCCACCAGTTTGGCGGCAGCGCGTGCGTGCAGGCCAAGTTTGTTGATGATGGTAACAGGGCGACGGGTCATATTCGGAAGCTTCCTGTTTTACGTCACGCAATCAGGCAATAACATAATCCCCTGCCGCCCGCCGTCCACAGCGCGTTCGGCCATTTCAGTGAGCGACAGTTCGGGATAGTTGAGCACCCGGATCAGCATGGACAAGTTGAGTCCGGTTACTATCATCACATCATTGAAGCGGGCAAGTCGGCAAGCAATATTCGACGGTGTTGCGCCACAGAGGTCGGTAAGGATCAACACGCCGTCACCACTATTTAATTCGGTCATCATTTTTTCAGCGCGAACGGCCAGTGCATCCGGATCAGCATCCAGTGGTACACTCAGCACACGGGTTGCCAGTGGACAGATGCTGAGTGTTTTGACGCTGATATCCAGCATGACATGGCCAAGGGGTTCGTGACTTACCAAAAGTACGCCGATAGTCATGATAGATTCAGTCAGGGCAGGTCGCGGTGACGGATGATGACGTTATCGCGCTGTTGCTGAAAGTATTGGCCAAGGCGTTCGGTTAAATATACCGAGCGGTGTTGACCGCCCGTGCAGCCAATGGCGATAGTGAGGTAGCTGCGATTGTCCGCTTCAAAACAGGGAATCCAGTTAGTCAGCATGTTTTGTATCTGTGCAAAAAAGTTTCCCACCATTTCCTGGCTTTCCAGAAAATCAGCGACGGGTTTATCCCGACCGGTCAGTGCACGCAGTTTGTTTTCCCAGTGAGGGTTGGGCAGGCAACGTGCGTCAAAGACAAAATCTGCATCTGCCGCCATACCATGTTTAAAACCAAATGATTCAAATAAAATTGACAGGCAAACCTGCTGTTCGCCCCGTATGCGTTCACGAATCAGATCGCGAAGCTGGTGCACATTGGTTCGGGTGGTATCGGTAAACAGGTTGGCGCGATCAATGATGGGTTGCAACAAACGACGTTCATAATGTATGGCTTCCTGCAAAGGTGTTTCTTCGCCACTCAACGGGTGTTTGCGGCGGGTTTCACTAAAGCGTTTAAGTAATATGTTGTCATCGGCATCAAGAAAAATCACTTCGCAATCGACACCCGCGTCTTTTAGTGTGTCGAGAATTTCCGGGAAACGGCTGAGATCCATCGGTGGGTTACGGGCGTCAATGCCTACAGCGGCCAGCTCACCCAGCTGTCCGGGGAAGGCATTCATCTTTACCGCAAAGTCCGGCAACAGACCCACCGGTAAATTGTCGATGCAATAATAGCCCTGGTCTTCCAGCACATGCAGTGCCGTGGATTTGCCGGAGCCGGAGACGCCGCTGATAACAACAAGTTTCATAACATGGGAGTCTTTGTTTGTGCCTGCTTATTTCTTTACAGGCCCTTGGTCGTCTGTCTGTCGGGGTGGAATTGTTTGCGCCTGAATCAGTTCACGTTGTCGCTGACTGAAGGCCCTGGAGGCATTATACCCTTTGCGCAATAATATGTGATCCCGCACTGCGGCTTCCACCAGCACCGCCAGGTTGCGGCCGGAGGCTACCGGCAGAGTGGCTTCGGGGATTTCGACATCCAGAATCGTGCGTTTGCGATAACTGCCCTTCAGTCGATCTACCTGCTGCAAGTCTTCTGCAGCCAGTCGTTGCAGATGCACAATCAAACGCAGGTCCTTGCTGAACTTGATCGCGCTGTCACCGTACATGGCGCGGATATTCAGGATTCCCAGACCACGGACTTCGATAAAATCCCGCAATACTTCGGGACAGCAACCACGCACAGTATCCGGCCCCACTCGTGAAAATTCCGGGGCGTCATCCGCGACCAGCCTGTGATTGCGGGATATCAATTCCAGCGCCAGTTCACTTTTACCCACACTGCTCTCGCCGGTAAGCAATACTCCCATACCGTGCACTTCCAGCAAGACACCATGCACCACCGTTTTTTCTGCCAGCTCATCATCGAGGTAATGGCGCAGGCTGTTCATCAGTTCTGCGCTGCCGAGGCTGGACAGCAATAGAGGAGTGTGGCTTTTTTCGCAATAATCACGCAACTCATCCGGGACGGTCTGCTGCCTGGCAGCTACCACCGCTGCTGGCTCACCTGCGCACAATTGTTTAATCAGCTGTTGAAGCGACGCAGCATCGAGCCCATTGAGATAGTCAAGCTCTATTGGCCCCAGCAATTGTAACCGGTTGGGATGGATGATATTGAGATAACCAATCAGTGAATGACCAGAGGTATCATCACTGTATCTCAGTGTTCGCTGTTCACCACCGCGCCCGGCAAGCCATTGCAGGCCCAACCGTTGTTGATAACGCTGAAATAAAAGATTTACGGTGACAGTATCGTTCATAGGCCGGGGTACAAAATCAGTGACTGTGATCCCAATCAATCAAAGAATCATAAAGTGACTGGCTGTTGGTCGCTGTCCGCAATTTTTCACGCAATTCGCTATCACTGAACATTTCTGCCAAACGCGCCAATAATTGCAAATGCTCTTCGGTGGAGTTTTCTGGCACCAGCAATGCAAACATGAGGTTAACCGACTGGCGATCAAGAGCATCACAATCAATGCCGTCAGCCAGTTGCACAAAGGCACCAATGGTCTCGGTGCCATTTTTAAGGCGACCGTGAGGTATGGCAACACCATGGTCGATGGCGGTGGTGCCCAAACGTTCACGGGCAATCAGGCTGCTAAAAATGTCGTGTGCGTCCAGCGTGCCCGGTGAGCGGGTCGCAAAAAGCTCGCTGAGGGTTTCCAGCGCGCGTTTTTTGCTGGCAACAGGCACCTGCGTAGCAATGCGTTCAGGTGTAATAATGTCAGAAAATTGCATGATGATATCGAGACGCCAAATGAAAATCAGGTTAAAAATTAACGGGTTTGTGTTGCAACATTGAGTGCGGGAGTTTTGCTCCCGCACTCAATGTTATTCCGGGTTTATTCTTGCGGAGCCTCTTCCTGTAAGGATGCCTGCAACGCGGAACTACTGCCACGATGATGATCCGAGCGTTTTTCCTTGTGTTTCTTCACCTGCCGGTCAAGCTTGTCGATTAATGCATCAATCGCCGCATACATATTTTCAGCTTCGGCATCAGCAAAAAAATTGGCACCATTAATATGAACTGTCGCCTCGGCTTTTTGGCGTTGTTTTTCCACGCTGAGAATAACGTGGACATTGGTCACCGTATCGATATGCCGTTCCAGCCTGGCCAGTTTGGTAATAACATAGTCATGAAGCGAATCGGTAATTTCAAGATGTTGACCGGTAACATTAACTTGCATAATTAACTCCTTTGGTTATATCCATCCAGTGTGCTTCAGCCGCTGTTTTTTGTTGGCTATACAAGCCGCTTGCGCTCATTGGATGGTGCGATGGACATTGCCTCACGGTATTTTGCCACCGTGCGACGTGCCACATTGATGCCCTGATCACCCAACAAGCCTGCCAGTTTATTATCGCTTAATGGTTTGCCAGGTTTTTCAGCAGCAATCAATTTTTTCAAAATTGCGCGGATGGCGGTGGCCGAACATTCACCGCCAGTCGCTGTTCCCACATGACTCGAAAAGAAAAACTTCAGTTCAAATATGCCTCGCGGGGTGTGCATGTATTTTTTGGTGGTAACCCGGGAGATCGTCGATTCATGCATTTCAACAATTTCCGCGATATCGTGCATCACCATAGGCTTCATGGCTTCTTCGCCGTAGTCAAAAAATCCGCGCTGACGATTAACAATGGTCGTTGCCACTTTTAACAGGGTTTCGTTACGGCTGCGCAGGCTTTTAATAAACCAGCGCGCTTCCTGTAAATTGTTTTTCAAAAAAACGGCATCTTTGCTGTTGTTGTGCTGCGCCATTTTTGCGTAAAGGCTGTTGATGCCAATTTTTGGTGTGATGTCCGGGTTTAACTCCACACGCCACTCACCTTTTATTTTTTTCACAAACACATCGGGAATAACGTATTCAGGCTGACTTTCGGTGATGTGTCCACCGGGTCGCGGGTTGAGACTTTGCACCAGATGGATGACGTGTTGCATTTGCGTTTCCGCCAATTTCATGCGACGCATAATCAATGGGTATTCACGTTTGGCCAGAGCATCAAAGTGCTCTTTGAGCAACACTTTTGCATCGGCCAGCCAGGGCGTTTCTGCGTCGTAATATTTGAGCTGAATCAACATGCATTCACGCAGATCACGCGCAGCGATACCGGGTGGGTCAAAATCCTGCACGCGGTGTAATACCGCTTCTACTTCATCCAGTTCAATGTCGTTGCCTTCGGACAGGGTCTGATGCAATTCTTCCAGTGTCGTACCAAGATAACCATCGTCGTCGATGGCATCAATAATCGTTGTAGCAATGGCCTGATCGGTTTCGCTGCAAGGAGAAAGATTCAGTTGCCATAACAAATGGTCTTGCAGGCTTTCGCTGCTGCTGTCCGCCTGTTCGTAACTTGAGTTCTCGCTCTCACTGTTCCGCGAAACCGGACTGTGGGAATCGACATAGGTATCAGCGTAGGAATCTTCCCACTCACTGTCGGTAGGAAGATCGTTGGGGATTTCCTGTTCCTGTTTATCCACCGCGCGATCAGCCACATCGATGCTTTCGTTGTCTTCGTTACGGGGGGTCTCAGTACGATTTTCGCCGCTGTTACTGCCAGCGGTAGTGTTTGGTTCACCGTTACTTCGCTCACCGCTGTCATTTTCGCGATGTTCTGCGGCGGCCTCCTCCGTGATTTCCAGCATGGGGTTGGATTCAAGCGCTTCCTGGATCTCTGTTTGCAGTTCCAGGGTAGAGAGCTGTAACAGACGGATAGCCTGTTGCAGCTGAGGGGTCATGGTCAGGTGCTGACCCAGTTTAAGCTGTAAAATTTGCTTCATTGATACGGTCGTTGAACCCTGGTCAAAATCACTTATCCCAAAGTCGGGGAGGCGATTCTTCTGTCTGTTGTTTATTGCCAGTCTACTCCAAACCCCGGCATGTTGAAGGCTTGACAAACATTTATTTTTTTATGTGTTTACAGACGGTAGTTATACATCAAAGCCTGAAATCCTGTCCCAAATAAACGTCCTTGACGTGAGAATCTTTAAGCACGTCTTCCGGGGCACCCTGGGCGATCACTTCACCGGCATTCATAATGTAGGCACGATGACAAATCCCGAGGGTTTCTCTCACGTTATGGTCGGTAATCAGTACACCGATATTACGTTCGGTCAAGTGGTTGATTATGCGCTGAATGTCCAGCACAGAAATGGGGTCGACGCCGGCAAAAGGTTCGTCCAGCAGGATGAATTTGGGGTCAGTGGCCAGTGCGCGGGCGATTTCCACCCGGCGTCGCTCGCCGCCCGAGAGGCTCATTCCCTGCGAATCGCGAATGTGGCCGATGTGCAATTCACCCAGCAATTCGTCCAGTCTGGATTGTTGTTGCTGTGGCGTCAGCCCGGCGCAGGTCTGCAAGATGGCCAATAAATTATCCGCAACGCTGAGTTTGCGAAATACCGAAGCCTCCTGGGGCAGATAGCCGATGCCCAGACGGGCCCGTGCGTGCAACGGGTAATGAGTAATGTCATGACCATTGAGCTGAATCTGGCCACGATCACAGGCCACCAGACCAACGATCATGTAAAAGCAGGTGGTCTTGCCCGCGCCGTTGGGGCCCAGCAGGCCCACGACTTCACCACTGCCGACGGTGATGGAGACCTTTTTCACCACCTCTCGTGACTGGTATCGTTTGGCGAGGTCGATGGCGACCAGATTACTCATGGTCGGGGGTTGGTTTTTTTGGGCGAGGTTGCAAGGTAACGGTAACCCTCTGCTGCTCACCCGTCTTGTTGGCAGCACCGCCCGCATTGGCTATCACTCGCTCGGCATCGGGGTCATATTGAATGCGATTACCGCTAAAACGATTTCCTCCCTGCCAGAACTGTGCTTTGCCCAGCAGTAGCACCTGTTTGCTGTTCGTGTTGTATTCCATGCGCTGACTGCTGCCTTTCACGGTTTTTCCATCCGCCCGCTCTTGCAAATAATGCACCGGCTGACCTTGCGCGGTAATGCGCTGCAACTCACCCTCTTTGCTGTATACCACGACCGTATCGGCACGCACTTCAATGCCACCCTGACGCACCACCACGTGGCCGGTGTAGGTCATCACCCCCAGGGCCTCGTCAATCTCTGCCCGGTCGGCCTCGATATGGACAGGCTGTCGAGTATCATCGCTATCAGCCAGCACCAGTGTGCTGAACACACAGGTTATCAGCAATAACAGGAGGTCAGGGCGCATAAATTCCTCGCACCTGCGATAACAATTGCACTTGTCCTTTGCGGAAATACACTTGCAAACCTACCGCTTTCAATGTGTCTTTATCATGATGCACGATGGTGGCCGTCTGATCCGTTTCTGCATAATCATCCGCCGGTTGTACTCGCACATTGCGGGTACGAATCTGTAAATTGGCCGATGTCGTCGCGTCAGGGTAGCGCTGGATGATCACCGTGCCATCCAGGAAAATTTGCTCGCTGCCATTTTCTGCACGCCCCGCTTCTGCCACGGCCGTCCAGCGCTGGCCATCAGGCCGGAAAGCGGTAAATTGCGGTTGGGTAAATTCGCTACGGTCATCATCGGCATAGTGTGCCATGTATGTGGCCTGAAGTTGATACTGTGGTCGTCCCTGTTCGTCCAGCACCTGTGTGGTGAAGTTTTCCATAAACGAATCTGCCACACTGCGGGTTTGTGGTGTCACCACCGGCCCCTTGTCCGGCTGCCCCTGAAACAGCCACACACTGAGCCCGGCAACAAGCACAACCAGCAAGGGGAGAAAGGATTTTCGCAAGCGCTGAGACAACAACATTCAGTATTTAATTCTCATTCCTTTATTGCAAATAGTGCTGCATGGCGACGGTCAGTGTTCCCTGCGCTTCCATAATCAGCTCGCAGAGATCACGCGCCGCACCCTGTCCACCGTTGTGTGGCGTCTGCCAATGGGCATGTTTGCTGACCAGCGAATGGGCATCGTTGGTGGACACCGCCAGTCCCACGCGCAACATGATGGGCAGATCCACCACATCGTCCCCCATGTACGCAACCTGCTCTGCGTTGAGCCCCAGCCTGGCAACAAGCTCCTCAAAGGCGGGCAACTTTTCCAGCTTGCCCTGATAAACATGCTCGATGCCGAGGTTGGCCATGCGGTGTTCCACCACCTTTGACGTGCGACCGGTGATGATGCCCACCGCCACACCACTGGCCTGCAACATTTTCATACCGTGGCCATCACGGGAGTGAAAGGCTTTATATTCCTGCCCATCGTCACCGAAGATCAGGCGGCCATCGGTGAGCACACCGTCCACATCAAAGATCAGCAGTTTGATTTGCGCCGCGCGGGCCAGAATATCTTTCATTACACCTGTTTCCTGTTTTTCAACACAAACCCCGTTTCAGTTAAACCGGTGCATAAAATGCGCCCTGCCCGTCTTTCATACGACTCCCGCACGCAACAAGTCATGCATATTCAACGCACCAACAGGTTGTTGCTGTTCGTCTACTACCATCAGCGAATTAATTTTGTACTGTTCCATCAGACTGAGTGTTTCTACCGCCAGTTGCCGGGGCTGCGCTGTTTTGCAATCACGGGTCATTACTCCGGCAATACCGGTTTGATGCACGTTGACCTCGCCATGATCCAGTACCCGTCGCAGATC
The DNA here is from genome assembly GCA_013151355.1 of Gammaproteobacteria bacterium. GTDB lineage: Bacteria > Pseudomonadota > Gammaproteobacteria > SZUA-152 > SZUA-152 > SZUA-152. The sequence goes on along the minus strand of JAADIL010000042.1, from coordinate 3,469 downwards.
ACCGTCGGTGAAAATACCGGCCAGCTTGCCAGCGGCATCAACGACACCGGTCATACCCAGACCTTTTTGCGTCATTTCCAGTAACGCCTCACTCAGGGTGGCAGTATCGTCCACACAGGGGATTTTATCGTCGCTGTGCATAATGTCTTCCACATGCAATAGCAGACGCCGCCCCAGCGAGCCTCCGGGATGCGACAGTGCAAAATCATCCGCAGTAAATCCACGCTGTTCCAGTAACGACACTGCCAGTGCATCGCCCATCACCAGTGCTGCCGTGGTACTGGACGTCGGCGCCAGGCCCAATGGGCAGGCTTCTTTTTCCACACTGACATCGAGGTGGGCATCAGCGGCCCTGGCCAGACTGGAATCAACCTTGCCGGTAAGCGCAATGAGCGGTACTCCCAGGCGTTTGATGAGTGGCAGAATGGTGAGAATTTCAGTGGTTTCGCCAGAGTTGGACAACGCCAGTACTACGTCGTTACCGGTAATCATGCCCATGTCACCATGGCTGGCCTCACCAGGGTGTACAAAAAAGGCGGGGCTGCCGGTACTGGCCAGGGTGGCAGCAATCTTCTCGCCAATATGGCCTGACTTGCCCATGCCCAGCACCACAATGCGACCTTCGCAGTCGTACATAAAACGACAGGCATGCACAAAATCCGGACCAATGCGCCCGGCCAGATCTGCCACGGCCCGGGCTTCGATATTGATGACCGCACGGGCCATTTGTTCAAGTTTAACAGGGCTCATAATTCTGTGGTCATTACCTAATATCCCGCAAGTGTCGTGCTTGCGTAGTGCAAGATATTGATTCGTAGAATGAATGACAGCTCTGAGCGCAATCTTTACTGTGATTGTCGAAAAATTTCATATCGCTCTACGGATCAAGCGCTTGTGCTGAGTGCGAGCACTTGCAGGCTTTAGGTATTATGCCTTAATCTTTGTCGGTGCTCTATTCATTCAGCTCACATTCAGCCCAGACCGCTCATACCCAGCCACGTCATGTAGCCGACAAAGCCCGCCAGCAACACGCCGCCTTCGAGACGGTTGATGCGCCCCGGCCCTCTGAAGCCATAAGCCATCAGGAACAATACGAAGGTCAATGCCAGCACGGTGGGAAAGTCACGCAGCATTACTGCGGGCTCTAATACACTGGGCGCGATCAGTCCCGGCAGAGCGAGCACCGCCAGCAGATTGAACATATTGGAGCCGATGATATTGCCCACTGCCATATCATCCTCACCCTTGAGTGCGCTCATCACCGAGGCAGCCAGTTCTGGCAGGCTGGTGCCAATGGCAATAATGGTCAGACCAATCACCAGATCACTGATACCCAGATCCCGGGCAATATCCACCGCGCCCCACACCAACAGTTTGGAACTCAGCACCAGGGCCACCAGGCCCAGCACAGCCCAGAATATGGCCTGGCCAGTACTGAGGCTGGAGGGAACCTCCCTTTCAAATTCACTGGTCAACGGATCCTCAACCGGAGTCGTTGTTCGGGAATCAGTTGCGGCAGGCTGTGAACGTTTGCCCAGCCAGATCATCCAGACAATTAACAGAGCCGTGGACCCCAGCAGGATAGCGCCATCAAGCACACCCAGCTCGCCATCAAGCATCAAGGCACCCGCCAGCAAGGTCACCGCAAACAGCACGGGGAATTCACGGCGTAAAATACCAGAGTCTACCGTTAGCGGCATAATCAACGCTGTTACCCCCAAAACCAGCGCAATATTGGCAATGTTGGAACCCAGCGCATTACCTATCCCTATCCCGGGATTACCATTGCTGGCAGCCATGCCGGAAACCAGCATCTCGGGTGCCGACGTGCCAAATCCCATAATGGTCATGCCGATAATCAGCGGTGACACCCCCAAATTACGCGCCAGCCCTGCCGCGCCATGCACAAAACGTTCAGCACTCCACACCAAAAAAACCAAACCGCCAACCACAGCCAACCACGACATCCACATCTATTTAAAAACCTCCACTTACGGCACTGACAACGGGCTCCGCAGCCCCTTCCGCAAACCAGTAATGCAACACCAGCCCGGCAAAGATCACCGCGCCAAACCAGTGATTATTAAGAAAAGCCTTGAAGCAACCCTCGGGACTGCGATCACGAATCAGCCACTGCTGATACACGCCCAGTCCCGTTGCAGCCAACAAACCCAGAAAATAAAACAGACCCAGTTCCAGCTTGTTGCCGACTATCCACATGGTCAGCAAAAACATCGCCTGAATACTGCCAATAATAATGCGGTCAGCATCACCAAATAAAATCGCCGTGGACTTGACGCCGATTTTCAAATCATCCTCGATATCCACCATGGCATACATGCTGTCATAAGCCGTGGCCCACAGCACCGTGGCAATCAGCAATAGCCATGCCACCAGCGGTACCCCGCCAGTCTGCGCTGCAAACGTCATGGGAACCGCCCAGCCAAAAGCCAGCCCCAAAAACACCTGCGGCAAATACGTGTGGCGTTTCGTAAAAGGATAAACCGCTACCAGCACCGCACCGACCAGCGACAGGGCAATGGTGAGCCAGTTCATCGTCAACACCAGGATAAAAGCAATCAGGCACAACACTGCAAACAGTATCAGTGCCTCGCGGGGCTCCACCTTTCCCGCCGCAATGGGTCGGCTTTTGGTGCGCGCGACACGTGGGTCAAAATCGCGGTCGGCATAGTCATTAATCACACAACCTGCGGCGCGTAACAGCACCACACCCAGCACAAACACCAGCGTCACTCCCGTATCCGGATTACCCTGTCCCGCAATCCACAGCGCCCACACCGTCGGCCATAACAGCAGAAAAGTGCCAATAGGCCGATGCAGGCGCATCAGCAACGCATAATAATAACTGCGATCCTTGATACGTCCCCAGCTCAGACGCGATATCATCGTTGGTATATTCATGGACGGGTACTGTAGCCGACTAACAGTGATGTGGGCAGATAGCCGGGAGAAAAATTTCGCTCACCAATAACGGCTGGTGGTTGAGAAAAAAGGCTGAACGGCGACCCCATATACTCGTCGGCGGCTGCGATAAACCCGCTGTGGCGCGCGCAAACAACGGTTGCTCCGGCGACAATCTCGCAATTTCAATACCGCTGCGTACCATGGAACGGTCTGCAAACAGCACTGCGCCCAGTGGTCTTTTACCCAGCCGCGACAGCCGACGACGTGGGCCGGTCAACGTGCGCACCGGAATCACCGTGCGTGCAAACACCCATGGCTGATCGTCACACAACAATTGCACCTCGCGCACAAAACAGCGTTCATGCGGCAATACGCCCAGTGCCTGCGCCTCGTTCAACATCGGGCGCTGCCAATATTGCTCAGTGGGTACAACACGAAACCCGTCCCCACACGTTTGCTGCAAACGACGGGTTAACGACGCGGGATCCAGCAACCAGTCCAGCAACTCCGCCGGTGCGCCGTGGCAAGCCATGGGTGTGTGAAG
>JAADIL010000110.1 GCA_013151355.1 Gammaproteobacteria bacterium | reverse complement strand
AACAATAGTGACCAGAATAAATACCTCTTATTGGGGGACACAATAGACACTCATATTTAATGCGGTTATTTGTCAGAAAAAATCAAACAGATGGAGGGTAATACAAGGTGACATAACCCGATAAAAACACCGAACCGGGCAAGAGAATTATATTACATATACCCATAGCGATTGAAATTCAGGTCTAAATGTGCGTCATATTTATTTCATTGCAAGGAAAAATGATACTGAATAGTCATTCTATTGCAAAATATTTTAACGCCGCCACGGAATCACCAGAGCATGCGGTTAGCCTAAATCGTTATGGGTATATAATGCAAGTATCGTGTAGTAAATTTTTTATATGTCGTTACCCAAAGTGATGCATTAAATATAATTATTCTCAAAAACTGTTTCCTCAAAAAAATGAAAATTTTTTTATGGGTCAATACCAATGATCGATAACCGGATACCGATAAACCAATTAATAATTTATTCCACATATATTCTTGATCCTCTATAGCAAGACCATATTTCCGGATAATTTATTCTCCGGAAATATCAATATTATGGATAGACATCAGCAAATTCCCGCTTGTTCCTCATCCATAAACATGGAACGAATACAGTTATAATTCTTGACGGTAACATAGTGGTATGACATAAGTTATTACAAATTCAATCATCTGTTTATTCGATGTGAATTTTCTACTGGATTCTATTAATAACAAAAAGGAATGCCATCATGACGACAACTAAAAAACTTATTATCTTAATCTCTGTGACTTTTTTTATCTTTTTTAACCTCACTGCATCAGCCAAAGAATACACAGCCAAAGGTACTGTAAATGCTATCAATTCTTCATCTCAAAAACTCAATATATCGCATGGCCCCGTGAAGGGTCTTATGGGTGCAATGAAAATGGATTTTAAGGTTTCAGATCCTGAGATGTTGAGTGACGTCAGCATTGGCAATACAATAAAATTTACACTCAATGAAGACAAGAAAGGGAATCTTACGATAACGGATCTGGAGATAATAGAAAACTCAGAGAAAGTCATAATTGATTAGCCCTCAGGTTATATTCAGAGTCAGGCCAACAAAATTATAGTCATAAATCATTTCTACCTCTAAATGAGGTGGAGTGGGAAAATTATCACTATATATCTGGAGTCATTGTTATTTCAGGCGAAAGTGGTTGCATGCACACATGCACCATAATCTGCGTAGCTGTGGCTACTGAATAAAAACCTCAGTACTTGTCACAACCAAAAACCCTGCTCTTTTAGATCAGGGGAAGGAGAAGCAGGATATGTTTTTTTTAAACAGGTTATTTTATAACGTTATTATTTTAATTTTGTTCCTTGTTTCAGGATATTTATATGCAGAAGAAATGGATCACAGCCAGCATGGGGAGAATAACAACACGTCCAGTCATGGTAGTCATGACACAGCAACATCCTCAATGCATATTCACCATGAACACGGTACTGGTGGATTCATGTTTGAATACAAATTCATGCGCATGAACATGAAAGGATTGCTGGATGGTACAAACAATGTAAGCAGCAATAGCATTTCAGCTGCACAAACGGGCTCAATGGGTCCGTCTCCCGGATTTGATTACAGGATGTCGCCAACAAAAATGACCATGGATATGCATATGTTTATGGGAATGTACGGAATTAGCGAAAAAACCAGCATCATGGGTATGTTTCATTATTTGAACAATGACATGGACATGGTAATGCATATGCCGATGGGTAATATGTTTGGCTCAATGGACACCAGCGGAATTGGCGATACCCGTTTCGATGTGATGCATCAAGTAAATCACCAGTTAACGACAAGCCTTGGATTAAGCATTCCAACTGGCAGCATTAATGAAAAAATTACAATGATAATGAATGGTACAAACTCCTCTACCGGTGCACCCTTGCCAACCGTCGTCAACGGGCCAATGCAAGCACCTTATCCAATGCAATTGGGTTCGGGTACGTACGACCTGGTTCCAGCAGTAACCTATAACAAAAGCCTGGATCTATGGAATATCGGAGGACAGGCAACGTATACACTCCGCACAGGCGAAAATGATAATCAATATACACTGGGAGATCAGCTAGAAATAACGGCTTGGGGGACATATTCTGTTAGCCAGGGTTTCACACTGTCCAGCCGAATAAATATTCTTGATTGGGGAAAAATTAATGGTCAGAGCCCGGACATAAATCCTCTGTTATCTCCAACAGCAGATCCTGACGCAACGGGTGGAACAAGAGTTGATCTTCTGTTTGGAATAAGTGGCCACATCAATAAATATCATATGCTGAGTCTGGAAGTTGGTGCTCCCGTTTATCAGGATTTGAATGGTCCGCAATTGAAAACTGACACCATGTATGCCGTTAGCTATCAATATATTTATGGTGAATAACGCAGGTTGATCAATTTATAACAAGAGTTGGTTGTAGTGTTACTACTTAAAATACAGCTAATTCCTGTTATTCAATATATTAATCTTGGTTACTTTTAATAATCACAATTTACCATTGATGTGATAGATATCATTGATAGACATAGAAATTAAACAATATAAACAGTTAAATATTTACAAAATACTGTTTTTTATATGGAAGGTGAGCTGTTGTTTCAATTTTACAAAAATAGATACTTTTTTTATTGTGTATTACTGCTATGCATTAGTGGAAAAAATGTGGCAGCAAAAAGTTACCTACCAGGAGAAAGTAACCTGGAAAACATTCCAGAAGTCACCCTTTCCGTTGGCACAATATTACAAAATGATATTCAAACTCATAATCCGCTAACTTTACAGGAAGTGGAAAAACTGGCTCTGGAAAATGACTCATTAACCAGGAAACTTGATGCCGAATCAATTTCATTACAAGAAAAAGGGATTGCTGCAACCAGTTTACCCGACCCAAAACTGAAAATAGGACTGATGAATTTACCGACAGATACCTTTTTATTGAATCAGGAACCAATGACTCAACAGGTTATCGGCTTACAACAACGTTTCCCTTCTTATGGTCTCCTGGATTCTCAAGGAGACCAAATAAATTTTATGAGAATTTCCAAAAATCACAAGGCAACAAACCAAAAACAGGAAGTGTTACGTAACGTCAGAAAATCCTGGCTAGATGTATATCTACAGCACCACACGGGAAATATAATAAAAAAAAGTGATGAATTGTTTTCGCAACTGGTAAAAATGACGAAATCCCGGTACAGATCAGGACGAGGAAATCAGCAAAATTTGATACGAGCTCAGCTTGAACGAAATTTACTGAAAGATACAGAAATTCAAGTTTTTGCAACAAAAGAAAAAGCACTGGCCAAATTGGGAAAATGGGTAGATATATCGCACTTCAATCGACCATTATATTTAGACTCTCTTTCAATTCCAGAGCTTTCTGATCGTGATACTTTGATTACATCAATAAACACACATTCCTCATTGCTGGCATCAATGGCAAGTGCAAATGCTGCAAGGAAGGGAATCGATATTGCCAAAGCGAAACACTACCCAAGCTGGATGATGGATTTAAGTTTCAGCAAACGAGAGGCTACACCTGCTGGCGAAAAACGGGCAGATTTACTATCCATCATATTTATAGTGGATATACCCCTGTTCACATCAAATCGACAAGACAAACAGGTAACCGCCAGCACAAAGGAATATGTCTCGGCTAAACATTCTGTCGACGAAAACAGAAAAAATCTGAAACGTATACTGGATTCTGAATATTCAACCTGGTTACGTTTACGTGAACGTCTTCAACATTATGAGGAAATCGTGTTGCCGCAAGCAAGCCAAAATGCCAAAGCTGCATTAAAGGCCTATAGAAGTCAGGAAACTGAATTTGATCCATTAATGCGAGCAAGGCTTATGGAGCTGAATATAAAATTGCAAGCATTACAAATATTTGTTGATTTGGCACAAACACAAGTTAATTTGCTTTATTTAACTGAAGGACTGAAACATGGATCACAAAACCCGGCAGGAATTTAGCAAAAAAATAAAATACAAAATATGGCTTTTTTATTGTAGTTATCGTTATCGCTTTATACCTGCCGCAGGTAATTTTTTATCTATACTACAAAGACAAGTGTTTCTTTCCGTTGTTATTATTTTTGTAGCTATTAGTTTTAGATATTACATTTTAGGTACAAATACTGAAATGAATGCAATTGCATCGTTTTCGAAAATTGAAGATACATCGACACCCTCACTGGTTAAAAATTCTTCTAAAGAAAATGCTCTGGAACATGCAAAAAAACACACCAATCCAACTTACGTATGCCCCATGCATTCTGATGTATTAAGCAATGACCCTGATGCAACATGCCCAATATGTGGCATGGATCTGGTAATTATTGAAAATGTCGCTGGTGAAGAAGGCATTGTATCTATTTCTCCACGAGTCATTAATATGCTTGGGGTTAAAACCAGAAAAGTAAAAAAGAGAACCTTGTATAGACGTATAGACAGTGTAGGGAATATAAAATATGACGAAAACAAAATTCGTCATATTCATTTACGAACCGATGGATGGGTGGAGTATCTGGCTGTTAAAGCATTGGGGGAAAGAGTAAAAAAAGGTGATTTGTTATTCAAGGTCTATTCTCCAAAACTGGTTAATGCGCAAGAAGAATTATTGCAATCGTTAAGTATGAAAAATACATCTTTATTGTCTGCATCACGAGACAGATTAATCTCGCTAGGAATGTCAAAACATCAAGTCCGGAAACTTGAAAAATCTAAAAAGGTTATCCCCCTGGTCAGTTATTATGCGCCACAAAGCGGCGTAGTCTCTGAATTGAATATTCGGGAAGGTATGTTTGTAAAACCGTCTCAATCAATCATTAGTCTGGTAAACATGATGACGATATGGCTAATAGCCAATATTTTTGAAAATCAGGCAGCCTGGGTGAAGATAGGTGATCGTGCAGAAGCAGAACTGTCTTTTATACCAGGAAAAATATGGAAAGGTACCGTTGAGCATATTTACCCGACTCTGGACTCCAGAACACGTAGTCTGGAAGTTCGCCTGCGGTTTGACAATCCGGACGAAATACTAAAAGTCAACATGTATGCGGACGTGAATATTTTTGTCGACCCCAAACGCAATGTACTTACCATACCACGCGAATCATTGATCCGTACTGGTGAAGGTGATCGCGTCATCATTGCGTTGGGTGACGGAAAGTTCAAACCCGTTTCAGTAAACATTGGCATCGAATCAAATAATAAAATTGAAATACTGAATGGTCTGCAAGAAGGTGATGAAGTTGTTATATCCAGTCAGTTCTTGATCGATTCGGAAAGTAGTTTACGAGCCAGTTTATCGCGTTTGAGTGGTGACTGATTTTTTATCCCATAGTGACAATGAATATATCGATTAAATATTTATCGTCTCTCACAATGTCAGATATCATGAAAAATTTATCAACATACCAGGTGTACGCCTGCGGACTTATCACTACATCCACCTGTTCTTTTGAAAATAAATGGCCATTCTCCTGTGAATATTACTCCCTGTATTTATTAAAAAGTATTCAAAAGTAATTAAAAATGATTGCACGTATTATTATCTGGTCCATACACAACAGACCGCTGGTTCTTCTTCTAACCTTTTTATTAATAGGTTGGGGAATTTTTTCTTTAATGCGAACACCGCTTGACGCGATCCCTGATTTGTCCGATCTACAGGTTATTATCAAAACCTCTTATCCTGGTCAGGCACCTGAGGTTGTAGAAGATCAGGTAACCTACCCTGTCACCACTGCAATGTTATCCGTGCCAGGTACAGTGGCAGTAAGAGGGTTTTCATTTTTTGGTGACTCTTACGTTTATGTCATCTTTGAGGACGGCACTGATATTTATTGGGCTCGCTCTCGTGTGCTTGAATATCTCAGTCAGGTGGCAAGCAGTTTACCAGACTCAGCCAAACCACAACTTGGTCCGGATGCAACGGGGGTGGGCTGGATATACCAATATGCGCTGGTTGATCGAACAGGTGGTCATGATCTCGCGCAATTACGCAGTTTGCAGGACTGGTTTTTGAAATATGAGCTACAAACTGTTGCGGGAGTATCTGAGGTAGCGACAGTGGGTGGCATGGTTAAGCAATATCAAGTTGTTTTAGATCCCGATAAATTGAGAATTTACGGAATCCCGCTGGAGAAAGTCAGAAAAGCGATACAGCGTGCTAATCAGGAAGTTGGCGGCTCGGTTATCGAACAAGCTGAAGCGGAATATATGATTCGCGCCCGAGGCTATCTGAAAAGCGCGGAAGATCTCAGGCAAATCCCTGTCGGTATCAATAAAAAAGGGACGCCTATTTTACTTGATGATATTGCCGATATTCGTTTGGGCCCACAAATGCGTCGTGGTATTGCTGAACTTAATGGTGAAGGTGAAGTAGTTGGTGCGATTGTTGTCATGCGCTGGGGAGAAAACGCACTGGATACCATTGAAGCAGTAAAATTAAAACTTGACCAGTTAAAAAAAGGATTACCTGATGGTGTAGAAATTATAGAAACATATAACCGTTCAATTTTAATTGAGCGAGCAGTAAGAAATTTAAGTGAAAAATTAGTAAAAGAATTCTTGATTGTTGCGCTGGTCTGTGTTGTATTTTTATTTCATTTACGCTCAGCATTTATTGCTATTATCATTTTACCGATTAGCATTTTGATTGCTTTTATTATTATGCAAAAGCAAGGAATCACTGCAAATATCATGTCTTTAGGTGGTATCGCTATTGCAATAGGAGCAATGGTGGATGCCGCAATAGTGATGATAGAAAATGCTCACAAGCACATGGAAAAGGAATCGGTTACCGAAAAAAACAGGTGGGCAATAATAAGTAAATCTGCAATTGAAGTGGGCCCAGCATTGTTTTTTTCATTATTGATAATTACCTTGAGTTTTTTACCCGTATTTACGCTTGAGGCACAAGAAGGAAAATTATTCAGCCCGTTGGCTTTTACTAAAACCTATGCAATGGCTGCTGCTGCCGGACTGTCCATTACTTTAATGCCGGTACTGATGGGTTATTTTATTCGCGGCCATATTATGCCGGAAGAAAAAAACGTATTGAGACAGATATTGGTAGCGATTTATATGCCAATCATCCATGGTGTATTACGCTTCCCGATAATAACAATTTTACTGTCGGTACTCACTGTTATATCTATATCTTATCCAATGTCAAAACTGGGTTCAGAATTCATGCCAGAGCTGGATGAGGGTGATCTATTGTACATGCCAACAGCATTTACCGGCATATCCGTTGGTAAAGCCGGTGAGTTACTACAGTTAACTGATAAGCTTATTCGTACTGTCCCGGAAGTACTTACGGTATTCGGAAAAGTGGGGCGTGCCGAGACTGCAACAGACCCGGCACCATTAACAATGATAGAAACCACTATTCAGTTACGCCCGAAAAATGAATGGCGCGAAGGTATGACGATGGAAAAACTTAAACAGGAATTACAAAAAACTGTTTCGATTCCAGGTTTGACAAACTCCTGGGTAATGCCAATAAAAACGCGTATTGATATGATATCTACGGGTGTAAAAACACCTGTCGGTATAAAAATATCCGGCCCGGATCTGACGGAAATACAAAAAATTGGCCAGGAAATAGAAAAAATAATCAAAGAAATACCGGGAACGTTATCTGTGTTTTCAGAGCGCGTAGCAGGTGCCCGATATATTGATATTGATATTGATCGCCGTGCTGCCGCTCGATTTGGGCTCAACATTGCTGATATACAGGAGGTCATCAGTAAAGCTGTTGGTGGTTCAAATGTAACTCAAACAGTTGAAGGGCTGGAACGTTATCCCGTCAATGTACGTTATCCCCGCACTGTGCGTGATTCAGTGGCCAAACTCCGGCAGTTACCTATAGTGACGCCACAGATGGCGCAGATTCCTTTACATGAAGTGGCGGAAATACGGATTGTTGATGGCCCTGGAATGATTAAAAGCGAGAATGCCCGGCGAATTGGCTGGGTATATGTCGATATACAAGACCGGGATTTAGGTGGGTATGTAGCAGATGCGCAAAAAATAGTGGAACAAAATATTAATTTGCCCGCAGGTTATTCTGTGAGCTGGTCAGGGCAATACGAATACATGCTGCGTGCAAAAGAAAAACTGACCTATGTTGTTCCACTGACATTAGCCATAATATTTTTGCTGCTTTATTTGAATTTTCGCAACTTTACGGAATGTTTTATGGTAATGGGCTCTGTACCACTGGCATTAGTTGGCGGAGTCTGGCTGGTCTATATACTCGATTACAATTTGTCAGTTGCTGTTGGTGTAGGCTTTGTTGCGTTAGCCGGTGTGGCTGCAGAATTTGGAGTCATAATGCTGGTTTATCTTAATCAGGCGATAAACGAATATAAACCTCGCAATGAGCAACAACTTCGTGAAGCGATTATTGACGGCGCTGTTTTGAGAGTCAGGCCAAAAGCCATGTCAGCTGCGGTTGTGATTGCCGGTTTAATACCTATTATGATGGGATCAGGAACCGGCTCAGAAGTCATGCAGCGCATTGCGGCACCGATGTTAGGTGGCATGATTACCGCGCCCCTGGTTTCCATGGTATTGATCCCGGTTCTGTACATGTTGTGGAAGAGCAGGCAATTAAAAGCGCTTGCTCACTCGGGGTAATCAGCCTCAAAAACCCTGGAAAATAGTCATAGCAATCAAGATTCAGGCACTCAGTGCACACCCTCATCATTTTGCCTCGCCATGAAATGAACAGGGTGTAGTTAAATGTGAATTAAGGGCTAAATCACTCTGTTAGTACTTTTTACTGAAAACACCGTCATTTCATCTGTTTCTGGCCGGAATCCAGAGGATTACTCTCCCGGACAAGCCTTTCAGTACAGTGGGAGATTATGTTGTCGTGGTGCTGGTAAATGACGTGTTATAAACGCAGAGGCCGCAGAGACGCAAAGAAAAACACACCACTTGTCAGTACCACTCAACATCTGAATTTCAAACGCTATGGGTACAAATCAATCCGGCAGGATCACTGTGGTGGTTTCAAAACCTCGCGTCGCCTCGTCCACCAGAGCAAATTCATGGCTGCCTACCTTTGCCACTTCGCCGTGTTTTAACATGTGACGTTTGATCACTTTACCATTCACCGTGGTGCCATTAGTGCTGCCCTGGTCTTCGATGTGAACATCCAGCAGGCCTTCCATGTAGGCGCTGGGTGCAACTGTAATTTTGGCATGTTTGCCGCTGACGGTTTCATCATCCACACGAATATCGCATTCGGGCCGACGACCAATCAACCAGCTTCCCTTTTCAAGCGGAATATCTTCCAGAAACTGGCCTTCGCGGGAATGAACAAGTTTTGCCATGGGTTTGAGTCTCCAAAATAGCTAACGTATCAAGCGTCATTATAATGTGAATATTTTTCTGCAATCAGTGTAGTACACTCAACACGGCCCACCCAGCGCCGCAATGACTACGGAGATATTGTCTCGTCCGCCATTATTGTTGGCGAAGTCGATAAGGTGTTGCACGGCTCGATCCCAGTTACCGCCGGTAGCCAGCAAAGTATCTTCGATAATCGCGTCACTCACCAGGTCGGTCAGCCCGTCCGAGCATAACAGGAACACATCACCGGGCCGGGCTTCCAGTTCCTGTACCTCGGGCACTGTCCGGGAGCGCACGCCCACGGCCCTGGTGATGACATGACTATAAGGGTTGTTTTCAGCTTCTTCGGCAGAAATTGCCCCCTTTTCCAGCAGTTCACGCACCAGCGAATGGTCTGCCGTTATTTGTTCCAGCACACGCTCGCGTAAACGATAGACCCGCGAATCCCCCACATGGGCCACCACGACTTTATCCTCATAAAAAAGCACCATCGCCAGGGTGGTGCCCATGCCCTTGCGTTCAGGGTTGGCTTCGGCATTTTCAAAAATAACGGTATTGGCCTTGTTGACCGAACGACGCACCAGAGTCGCGTGTTTACTCATGTTTTTGTTGGGGCGCAAGCGTAGTGGTTTATCCAGTGCCGCCAGCAACACATCGGTGAGTATTTCCAGACACAGGCCACTGGCCACGTCACCGGCGTTGTGCCCACCCATGCCATCGGCCAGCAGAGCAAGGCCGTGTGGCACGTCCCAGACAATGGCGTCTTCATTATGATTACGGGCGCGACCAGTGTCCGTCATGCCAGTGATATGCACGCTGCACCGGATGTTTATTTCAGTTGTCATAGTCAATATCCCAAGCCTGTTACGGTCAGGTTTTTTCCACACAGCGTTTAATGGCATCCGCCATATCCTGCCCTGTGTCAAAACGTTTGGCCGGGTCCTTTTCCAGCGCCTTGTTAATGAAACGGGTCACGCAAGCAGGCAGTTCCGGGCGCAGCTTGCGTATACCCCTGGGTTTTTCATGGGTGATCTGATACATGAGGTTGGTAAGTGAATCACCTTCAAAGGGCAGACGGCCGGTAAACAGCTGATACAGGGTAACACCCAGCGAAAACAAGTCTGAGCGGCCATCCACTTTTTTACCGGCGATTTGTTCCGGCGACATGTAAAACGGACTGCCCAATACGGTGCCGGTGCGTGTCTTGCTATTATCCGTTAGACAGGCAATACCAAAATCAGTGACTTTCAACTGCCCCTTGTCATGATCAAAAATAATATTGCCGGGCTTTACATCACGATGCACCACCTTTTGCTCGTGGGCATAAGCCAACGCCCCGGCCACTTGCACACCAATGGTAAATACCTGGGCCATGGGTAACAATTTTTCTTTGCTAATGTATTGGTCAAGACTGTTACCACTGATGTAATCCATGGCGATGTAGGCCAGATCATGCTCTTCACCTACATCATAAACAGTGACGATATCGGGATGATCAAGACGCCCGGCAGTTTCCGCCTCCTGGAAAAAACGCCGACGCACTTCGTCCAGCTGTTCGCTTTCAAATTCCTCGGTGAGTGCCATCGTCTTGATGGCCACGGTGCGGCCAATGCGCGGATCACGCCCCAGATACACCGTACCCATGGCACCCCGCCCCAGCTCGCGTTCAATTTCGTAACGTCCCAGCACCGGACGTTCGACTTTGGGATCATCCACTACTAATTTGGTGGACGCATAAGAAACCGAAGTCGCCGCCAGAGATGCCGGTTTTAATGTCGGCTGATGCCGCGCCCGGCGCTCACGGATATCACGAAAATTATCATCCTGTTCCGCAATGTGATCATAGGCAATCAGCGCCTTGTTAAACTGGCGACGCCGTTCAAAATCCAGACCCAGTTGATAAAAGGCCTCCTGCACCTGCACACTTGCGGCGCAGTCACTCAAACGCGCCATGGCCTGATCCAGCCGCCCCTGCGTACGCAGATTGGCCGACAATTCCAGCAGGGCCGCATCGCGCTCATCGCGCAAGCCGGTATGGTGCCGACTGCCCTGGTAATGCAACCACAACAGGCTTTGCCCCAGTAGCAAAAACACCACCGGCAAAGCCAGTGGCAGCCAGGTGTTATGCACAACCATCAGCAACAGATTGCCATTGAGCAGCAAAAAAACCAGGCCGATGCCCACCAACAGCCCCAGGTTGCCACGCAAACGCAGCGGCAATAACAATAAATAGAGAGTCATCAGCAGCAGTGCACCACGCTGTACGCCTGACGACCACCAGGGAACAGTAACAAAAGATTCATTGATTATCGCGTTCACCACCTGTGCCGACCAAAGCAGGCCGGTGCTGGTAAACAAACCGGGAATTCGCAACGACTGTGCCAACAGACCATCACTGGCACCCACCAATACCGTTTTACCGCGCAATTCTTTTTTCAATACCTGCCTGAAAGTTGAGTCGTTTAACACCTGCGCCGCTGTCGCAACAGGAATAGGGCGGGAGGGATCAAGCACCTGGGGATACACTTGCAGACCTGCATCCGTGGCATACCAGGCCGTGTCCAGAAACACACCCTGCCCCGGATGCACTGTCATGCGTTCCACCGGCACACCCAGCGTTTGCGCAGCCAGACGCATTTCAAAAGAAGGCAAATAGCGCCGGTCTGCGCCCTGCCCCGTCGCAATAGCCAGCGGTGCAGCGACCCGCACGCCCTGCCGACCACCCGCAAATACCGCCGTTGTTGCTACCTCCGCAAACATCGCCAACGGTTCGGAAACAACAGGCACAACATCAGTGCTGGCAAGCTGCGGGGGCAATAACAACGGCAGCAACATGGCCAGAGCATTGTCTGGTGTTTCAACCGCGAGAGACGTTAACGATGTGAATGTGGGTGGTGTAGCCAGCACGGTCATCGGCATTGGGTCGTACGCAGAGCATCGTCCGGGTCCAGCATTGACCAGAGACCTGCCGATTTTTTTTTGTTCAGTAATGACTTCAAGCGAGTCTTCGCCCCGGCATCGAGGGTAGTCTGTGGCATATCCAGCGATGCTGTAATACCCACCGCAGCTACTTTCGCAGCCTGCAAACGACGCAACAAATCCGCCAGCTTTTTGTGGGAAACCTGTTGTGTGCCTGAATCCAGTGTCACCACCACCGTTTTGACCGGTGCACCGGATACCGGCATCAACGCTGCCAGCCGGGTGTATAACGCATATTCCAGCTGCTGCGCCCCCGGCAGAAAGCTCCAGCCCAGCAGGGCCAGTCCCAACAGAAATATCCACCAGCGGTGGTTGGCAAACAGTCGTATCAAGAGATTATCTTTTTGCTTTTTGGCATGCAATATCAATTAGTTAGCGCACGGGAAGGATAGCAGACCCCAACCAGAAAAGCTGGCACCAATGCACGAAATACATCGGCCTGACAAACGTTCACCTTAACAGCCAGCCAGTCAACCTGACATAACATCTCGCAATCACGCCAGATTTTACCGCAATAAACCAGATAATCAGGAATGCATATCAAGGTACTGTTTTGGGTATATAATCCGAAAAAATCTGAATCAGTAAAACAATATCAAGAGAATAAATAACGTGAGTAATACATCTGGACAAACATATTACGAATATAAAATAAAAAATGGAGACACCTTCTCCGGTATCATGCACAGCATGTTTGGTTATGTCCTGAACGATACCCGCTATACGGAAGCGGTCAAACATGTACTGGCACTTAACCCCCAAATAAACAACCCGGATCGAATCAGGGCAGGCGACATGCTTCGCCTGGGTGTGCTGCCAGTAACACCTCAACCCAAACCGCCGACAATCGCACGCCCGAGCCAGATAAAGCCACCTGCTTTTATTACCCGGTCAGTCTCCCCCGATGACATAGAAAATTTCTGGGTACTGTCCTGGCTGGAACATAATGCCAACTACCTGACTATTCCTGGCGCGATTGCCACGGGTGCCGGAGGAAACCTGCTCAGTCCCGGAAATGTCGGCCTGATCAATAAAGTCAGCGATCATTACGCAGATTATAAATCAGAAAAAACGACAAAATCACAATATGATTATCGACGCAAACAGGCACTGAACCAACTCAGAAAAAACATCGGGCCGGTTGAAAAAATATTGTTCGGTAATAAAACAACCCATCAAAGCATCCGTATTGCCCGGGCAGGTGGTATTCCTGCAACAGCAAATATTGCCAAACATGCTGACAGACTGAAAAGCCTGGCCAGTGTCAGCAAGGCTGGTGGCATTGTGCTTATGGGGGTTGGCGTCACCGCAGCCTGTATGCAAATCGCCGGTACAACCGATATAAAAGAAAAAAACGAGGTACTTGTTGAAACCATTACCAGCACAGGAACCGGGGTTATCCTGGGTGGTCTTGTTGGTATATTTTTAGTCTCCAACCCCATTGGCTGGGGAATCGCGCTTGTGCTGGCGGCAGGCAGCACAGCCGCGAGTTATGCGCTGGGAAAATTTGCGCGAGGTGCCTATGATGCGTATGGAGAAATTGACTTTGTTGCAGGCACGGGTATCGACAGGATATGCAAGTAAATGACTTTATTTGATGAAATACTGATAACAACTTTTGTGATACTGTTTCTCTTTCTTATGGCCTGTCTTGTATTTATCTTTATTATGCATATTTTAATGCCAAAAATTGTGCTGAAAACCTATTTTAAAGAACCTTATTTCAGCTCGACTGAAATCACCATGTTTACCGGAATTCCTTTTGGTTATATGAGAACGACAATGTTCATGAGAGCGTTGGGATTCCCTTCCAGCGGAAAAAAAAGAGGGATAGAAGATGCCTATAAAATTACACCGGTGTGGTATTGCAAAGCATCAAAATACTTTATTTATTTTTTCGTATCCGCTGCCGCGTTGCTATTACTAGTTGGCATGATTGGATTTATACATCTTGAAGCATGGAAACAATGATCAGGAACGTGCACGTAATAATTTCCGTGTTTTGCATCCCGTCTTCGCCCATTCTTCAACATTCAAGACCTGATTTCTTTCTTAGTATCCCTTAAAAATTACTGCCGAATCTGCCGCACATCCACCCTGGTCAACAACCATCCTCCAATTAAAAATAACACCACCACCGATAACATCCCCCAACGATGGCTACCGGAAGTCAGACTGACTACACCAACCAGCAACGGCCCCAGCACGGCAGCAAATTTCCCCAGCATGTTGTAAAAACCGAAAAACTCGGCAGACTTGTCTGCGGGAATCATGCGTGCATACAGTGAGCGACTCAGTGCCTGTACCCCACCCTGCACCAAACCAATGGTCACTGCCAGAGCATAAAATTCTGCGCTGCTATCCATGAAAAAAGCACCGATCACAGCCAATACGTAGACGGCTAACGCAAAGAAGATACCCTTTTTTGCCCCTTCTCCTTCTGCACCCATTTTAGCTGCAAGAAAACCAAATAACAGCGTCGCAGGCAGGCCCACAAACTGGGTGATCAACAGAGCAGTAATCAGGTGCTCCTGTTGCAGACCGATGGACAGGCCATAGTCCACTGCCATACGCACCACGGTGTCTACGCCGTCGATATAAAACCAGTAAGCCAGCAGAAAAATCACCACCACACGCATTTTCCGCAGATGATGAAAGGTATCCAGTAATTGCGCATAACCGGCCCGCGCCACGGCCCAGCCAGAAACCCGCTGTTCCGGTGGTGTTTCTTTTACCAACAGCAACAAGGGCAGGGAAAAAACTGCCCACCAGACAGCAACACTGATGAATGACAAGCGTACCGCCTCTGTTGCATTCTCCAGACCAAAACTTTCCGGCGACAGGCTCATGGCCACGTTCACGGAAAACAGCAGACCACCGCCCAGATAACCCAGCGCATAACCCAGAGCCGAAATAAAATCCCACTGTGTTTTTTTCGCCACCGTCATCAACAGAGCGTCATAAAAAACGTTTGCGCCCATAAAACCAATGGTCGCAGTAACAAACAACACCAGCGCCGCCAGCCATTCGCCCTGTTCCACACCGTACAACGCCGCCGTGGCCACCATGCCGGTAGCGGCAAACAAAAACAAAAATCGCCGACGCAGACCACCGCGATCTGCAATCGCGCCCAGCAGTGGTGCAACCAGGACAATAAACAAACTCGCCAGCGCATTGCCGATGCCCAGATGAAATGTGCTCTCGGTACTGGCGACACCTGCACTCCAGTATTGTTTGAAAAAGATCGGGAAAAACCCGGCCATCACCGTGGTGGCAAAAGCAGAATTGGCCCAGTCATACAAGGCCCAACCGACAATGGATTTATTCAGGGAATGGTGCTTCACAATAACTCTTGCCCGCCTTCAGTTTTTATGATCAGGCTTTGACCGGAAAACATCATCAAGTCAAAACCCGGAAATTTCTTGCTGTAACTTTCCCGCAATAAACCCGATAGTCCAGGCCGACTGAAATTAAACACTTTTGTCAAGGAATGGAAATTAAATAACTTATACCATAGGCATCCTTGCTTCAGCCTGTCTTCACCTAAAGCGCCAGGTTTTGGTGAAACCCCTGGACACCGGCCTTCGCCAGTGTGACATTAATCTCTTTGGGTTTAATACTCCGTCAGCTTGCTGCGGGGTCGTTTATTTCTAACCTTTTTTCCTGCCAAAAATTTTTCTGCCAACAACCTTCGATAGTAATACAAAAATGATACAGCGAACGGATATAAACATATCACAATATATACCCGCAGCATTTGAGATTCAGGTGTTCAGTATGCATCACAGAATGTGGAAACAAAAAACAGTGCGAAGGTAACACACAAAAAACCATAAAAACTCTGTGTCTCTGCAACTTCTGCGTTGACGACACCTGGTTTGGCAGAGTGATGTGTTTTCAGACAATTCCCCACTTTTTTCGGTGTAAAAATGCCTGAATCTCAATCACTGCGTGTGGTATTAAACATCTGCTGCCTGTTCGCTGACACACCATTTCAGACCGATGACAAATGCGCTATCCTTCCAGGAGAACCATGTGATTCAACAACACAAAACAAATCTGATACAACAAACCACAACCAATGGAAACCTTGCGCAAAAAACTGCTGGCGCTCGACGGCAAAAGCTACAAAGCCTACAAAAACATTGAAGGCCGTTACACCTTTCCGAATTTTGTACTCAACATTGACCATGTGCAGGGCGACCCCTTTGCTACACCTTCGCGCATCAATGTACAGGTTGCGACCAGCCACGCAGCCTTTCCTGACGACTTGTGGCAAACAACCGTGCGTCGCATCGCACTGGAGGATTTTATCGCCCGTGCCGTCAGGCAAGGTATACACAAACACGTCAAAGGCCGACGCGGCAGTGGTGGCAGCGGCAAAATGCACATCTCGACAAGTGGCCAACAGGTACTGGTGCGCAATGCCGTGTTTGTGAGCCCGGATGTTATTGAAGCGCGACTCACTCTGGGTCTGCCCGCACAGGGACGACGTGCCGCAGGCCGCGAAGCCGTAGCCATGTTCATGGACGAACTGCCCGAAGTCATCGACGCCGCACTGTATCACGCAAACCTCGACAGCCAGCAAGTCCGGCAACACGTACACAGCATCGAAGACCAGGATGTCCTGCGTCACTGGCTGCAAGACGCCGGACTGGTCGCCTTTGTAGCCGACGGTGCGCTGCTGCCACGCGCCAGCGGCGTGGATGATCGGCCTCTGTGCGAAAACGCACTACCGTTTATGGCACCCGGGCCATTGACGCACACGGTGATCCTGCCCAACAGCGGCGAAATACGCGGCCTCGGCATTGGCCACGGTGTTACACTGATTGTCGGCGGCGGTTTCCATGGCAAATCCACCCTGTTGCACGCACTGGAACGCGGCGTATACAACCACATCCCCGGTGACGGCCGCGAGCGCGTGGCCACTGTAGAAAATGCCGTAAAAGTACGCGCAGAAGACGGCCGCGCCATCTCGCGGGTCAACATCAGCCCCTTCATCGACCATCTGCCTTTCGGCCGCGACACCGTATCATTCTCCACAGAAAACGCCAGTGGCAGCACCTCCCAGGCCGCCAACATCATCGAAGCACTGGAATGCGGCACACAACTACTCCTCATCGACGAAGACACCTCCGCCACCAACTTCATGATTCGTGACGAGCGTATGCAGGCACTGGTAGCAGACGACAAAGAACCCATCACCCCGCTGATTCACCGGGTGCGCGACTTATACCAACAATGCGGTGTCTCCTCGGTAATCGTAATGGGCGGCTCCGGCGACTATTTTGACGTAGCCGACACCGTAATCATGCTTGATGCCTACCAACCGCACGACGTGACTACACAAGCCCGGGCGCTGGCACGCTCCATCGTGCCCGCCACCACACCCGGCAAGGCATTTGACGAGCCGGTCAGCCGCCGCCCCGGTGTCGATGTACTGAGCCCCGCGCGCGCTAATCGTGAAGTCAAAATCAACACGCGAGGACTCAATGACTTGTTATACGGCGAACATCACATCGACCTCTCGCAAGTGGAACAACTCATCGATATTGGCCAGACCCGCAGCATGGGTTTAATGATTTATTATTTTGCGCAGCATTATGCCGCCACGGGTGAAAACCTGATACAGGGACTACAAAAAGTCATGACCGATGCACAGCAACAGGGGCTTGATATTTTCAGCCCCTACAAAGTCGGTGACCTGGCACTGCCCCGGTTGCACGAACTGGCGGCCGCCATTAACCGAATCCGCGAAGGCCAATGGCAATAGAACTCCGCTAAAATAATATTGTCGGAACAGCGTAGAGTCGAATCAAGCACAGAGCAAACAAACCCCCTCTCCCACAACCAGGAGAGGATTGGGGTGAGGATTCATACCAGGAGCACTCTCTGAAGCACAAAAGAGCCAGACTGAAGGTTCACGAACTATCCCTCCTGTTAATAAAAACATCAAAGCGAAACCAGACCCATGCGCACATCCATCATCAGTTTAACCCTCGTCCTCATCATTGGCCTCATCATCGGCTTGCTACTGCAATCACCCGACACCACAACAGCAAAACCGGCGGCCATCACAGCAAAGCAAAATGCGACAACACCACCTGCTCCCGCAGAAACTGTCAACACTGACATCAGCAGTATTGCGCAACAACTCCAACAAGAAATCGTAGCCCGCAAAAACCTGCAAGCCCGGGTCACAAAGCTGGATGAAAAAATCACATTACTCGAAAAACAAAACAATACCCGGACAAAGACAGACCCGGCAACCTCCCCTCACAACACAACATCCCCCACTCGCGTAAACAGCACCTGGTTCAACCAGCAGGCGTTAATCGATGCGGGCGTAGATACTGCGGAAGCACAGCAATTAAAAGAACGCTTTGAAAAACAGGAACTGGAAACACTTTACCTGCGCGACAAAGCCGTGCGTGAAGGTTGGCTTGGCAATCGTCGCTATCGTGAAGAGCTGCAAAAACTGGAAGCACAAACCGGCAACCTGAAAGAAGAACTGGACGAAGAAGTTTATGCCGCCTATTTGTTTGCCAGCGGCAAATCCAACCAGATCTCCGTGCAAAGCGTACTGAACAGCTCCGCCGCAGACAACTCGGGAATACTGCCCGGTGACCAGATTTTACGTTACGACAACCAGCGAATTTACAATGGGCGAGACCTGCGCAACGCTACTACCCAGGGTGATATCAATGAAACAATCACCATTGAGGTTATGCGAGACAACAAACCCATGGAGTTTTACGTGCAACGTGGTCCGCTGGGTATTCGCATGAGTCCGGTCAGTGTTGCGCCCTGAATATGGCGATAAAATCAATAGTTCCATAAATTCCAAAAAACCCGGCAGAGCGCACTTTATGATCGAATTCTCAGCCGCAAGCAAATGCTTCCTCTGACATAACTACTGATGTTACGCAGGCCTCCGACTGTAGGGTGGAACAAGCGCAGCGGTTCCACCTGATATGCTATTAAGGAACAGGAGAAAAAAGCCCTTATGCAACAACAACTCACCGGCAAACGGCGAGTCAGGATCAACGTCGATAGCTGATCGAACCTTGAACAGGTCCCTTTCCCGTTTGGTGGAACCGCTACGCTTGTTCCACCCAGTCGGAGGCCTGCGTAACATCAGTGACATAACAAGAAAAGTGATCAGTGTTTATATAAGCGCTCAAATATTGCGCAACACCCGCACAAATACAGCATCATGCACACAGCAAAAAATCTGTTCCCCGTTTGATATACCCGTAGCGATCAAGATTCAGGTGTTCAGTGTGCGTCATATTCATTTCATGGCAAGGCGAAATGACGAATAATAGCCCGTCTATTGTGAGGGATTTCAACGCAGCCATGGAATGAAGAGGGCGTGCAATGAATGCCTGAATCTCAATCGTTGTGGGTATATGATCAACAAACATCCGCAAATCGCCAAACAACCCCCGGGTCATCGCAGCCATTCGCAAGAACATTCAGGCACTGGGACCCGACGGATGGGGAACTCGTCACGTAACGCAATTCAGGGAGATTCCTTCTGTTGGTCACGATTGGCCAGTTGTGAAATAATAATGGTTGAATGAATTGGTATTTACTCTTCCGGCAACCAACAACATAAAAGCGTTTCAACAAGTGCCAGGGCCGCAGATTGAGAACAGAGTGTGAATTATTTTGACATAGGCCTGTTACCCTCCGGACATCTGCACGGTTTTTCATCAGCAACAACGGACGTAACAGACAATAGAGAACAAACCACCGCCATCGAGCAGGCATTTTCGCGCAGTGCAGGCGAAGGACTGTTTTCACTCGCGGCCATAAAAAGCGGTGCGGGTCTCTCCCCGTCGTTACAATACTGGCGCAGTTTTGCCAGCCAGTACCTGAGTGAGCGCTGCCTGCAAGCCCCGGCAGAAGCACACCGGCCTGATCCCATTGAGCCCTTCACGGACGGCGAAACCGGCCCTCTCCTGCTCAGTGCCCCGCCCATGCGTGGAGCCGAGTATCTTTCCGCTGAGGTGCTACAAAACCTCCGCAGCCTGCTGGACAACTGGGTCTGTGAGCAGATTCAGACATTCGGTGGACTTGACACTTTTCTTGGCACTTTTTTTGACAAAAATGCACCACGCTGGCATCAGGTGGGTCGTGTCTGCTTTCATCTGGCGGAAAACAAAAATGACCCGGACTACCCCTTCGCCTTCATGACAACCTATGCGCCGGAGCTGTCGGCACAGGGTCGCGTTCGTCATCAACCGCTCAGCCGCGCCTTGCAGGAATATGCAGGAGCCAAAAACAAAAAGGCATTGATCCGCCTGTTGTCGCCCGTGCAGCTCGCCGCTGAATCCAGCCCCGTCATCAAAGAGCTGGTTGACACAGGAGATCTTTATCATCCACTGGCCTGGACACCTGCCGAGGCATATCTGTTTCTCAAGGATGCGGCGCTGT
>JAADIL010000048.1 GCA_013151355.1 Gammaproteobacteria bacterium | reverse complement strand
ACGGGCCATTGAATAAACAACGTCTTTTAATGAAGCCGCTGTTTCATCACCCGGACATCGTGACAGAATGCCTGCTAATCCGCACATATTACCGAAGCAATAATAAATAACGTTATACAGGATTTGATTCGGCCGGACTTAATTTGAAGCCCCCGGCATGTCTGAATAAAGGACGAGTAATTGTTGCTCCGCAGACCCAACGTCAGGCAAACGGTAACTGCGGGTGTGATAAAGCATTGACGGTAATTGAATGTGGGCCAATACATTTCGTGCCAACTCTGCATCCAGTTGTGATGACACAAAATTTCCGTTTTGATATTTGAACTGTCTGGCTTTTTTATACGATTGATGAATGACCACGCCTTCACCTGCCTGAAAGGCATGGGTCATGCCATAACGATGATTGCTGACAGAAAACTGAATAACCCGGCAAAATAATATCGGAGGCCAGGTAATATCAATAAAGCTAATGCTGGCATCAGCAGCAATATGAAAATGAAAACCAGGCCCATACACAAACCAATGAGGAAGACTCACCAGCAGCCATCCACTGCGCTGACTCTTTTCCAATAAATCAATAACAAATCTTCACGACAGACAAAAAACACAAACAGTGAAAAATTCACTAAAATCAGAATGAGTGCCAATGACCCCAAAAACAGTAACCGTTGATGCATGCACACCTCTCGTAGAGTATTGCGAAACCTGTCCCGGTCAGATACAAATTCCACCATTGCGGCAAAAAATGTGTTTCGACATTTCGCGCCACTCTATCAATGAGGCATTAACCTTTCCATTACCATCTGGTAATGTTGGTTCCCAAAATAGTTCAGGAATGGATATTAAATAACGCGGGAACGCACACGAAATAACCTCGACTGTTTGGCACCCGAATTTAGTGCGTATTTGTTCGTTCTGATTAAGCAAAAGCACAAGAATATCCATTGTTGTTTCGAGCTTTTGTGATCGAAGAACGGGCACCAAAACCAGGTGCTTTAGGCGAAGACAGACTGAAGCAGGAATACCAATCATATAAGTTATTTAATATCCATTCCTTACGTGCCTTTAGACAAAATTTTACCTGAGGGTAAGTGCCACCACACAACCACAATTTCATTTTTGGCAAAATGGATATTATTCACCATTGAGATTTGAATAAAGCAAAACAGGCATATATGAAAATGCTATTGATTAAAGATAATGAAAAAATTTCCTTATTTATAATCAGGGGAATGAATAAAACTGGCTTTTTGATGGCGCATATTGACAATGGAGATCAGAAATTATCCATAGCATTGGCAGTCAAGTATGATGTTGCGATCATCGACATCATGTCGCCCGGCCACAATGACCTGTAGGTGATAGATGAGCTGCGCCGACAAAACATGAATTTTCCGGTTATTATCTTAAGAAATGAGCACGTAATAACTTCCCGGTTTAGTCCTCAAATTTAGTTTGTATTCATCCGTTCTGATTGAGCAAAATCGCAGAGGTAGTTGTTCTGTTTCGAGGTTTTGCGATTGAAGAACAGACGAAGACGGGCTGAAGATGAGATGCAAAACCGGGATGTTATTACATGCATGTCCCTTATTGTCTTGAGGAGTCCACCAACAGGTAATCCACGATGCGCTCAGATACCTGACCATCGGTAATACCCATTAATTCCCGGGTATAGCTTCGGCGCTGCGGCTGGTGCTGGCCCGGACCAACAAGTTCGGATTGTACGTGCGACAACAGGTCATGGTAACGCCGGGCATGTACAGCGATGTCGGCATAACGCAGGATGTCCTGATCCATGCGTCGGGTATAACGATAGCGAAACAGACCACGATAACTCCAGCGCAATTTGAGAAATTCACACCAGACCACCGGTTTGTCCAGCGCAGCGAATTCAAACAGGGCTGTGGAGGCATCACTGATCAGCAGATCAGCAACAGCCATGAAGGGCAGCAAATTGTAATCGCTGACCGCTGCGACATGCACGTTATCAGCGTTGCGCCAAATTTCCAGCTTGCGCCGCTGGGCCTTGTAACGGCTTTTGGTACAGGTGAAAAAATGCGGTTTCACCAGCAAATTGTAGTCCACAAATTCTGCAGGCCAGTGGTCAGACATGCACTCGATGGAGCTGGGATAAAAAGTAGGTGCATAAAGGAGGGTGGGTTTGGCAGGGTCGAGGCCGCAGGCCGCAAGATCCAGACCGGGTTTTTTAATGCTGGCATTAAACATGGGATCCAGTTTGGAAAACCCGACATCCACATAATTACCTTGCGGGTAATGTTTTTGCAGTTGCCGCAGCTGGTATGGCCCCTCGGCAAAACGCACCGTCACGCGGCACATGTTGGCATCATGCCCGGCACCCTTAATGCCGGCACCATGATTGATAAGTGCGGTGCGGATGTTGCCGGGCAGGTCGTCCAGATACTTGAAACTGTTGCCAAGAATTAACCACGACGCGCGTCGGGTCTGATAATAATCGCGTGCGTTTTCCACAGAATCTACCCAGTACACTGGCAGACCCTCATCGGCCACGGCCTTGTCCAGTACAGCCTGTAATTCCGCGTTGCGATACACCACAAACTCACAAGAAATACCGCGCATTTGCAAAACCCGATATACCGGCAAAAATTGTGGCAGATAATAAAGGTGGTGAACATCAAAAAGGATGTGGGCAGTCATGGCGTGTAGTTTTGTCAGCTCCGCTTGTCAGTGCTGCACGGTGGCCCTGGCACGGTGAGTGAGAACACAGGGAATCCATTGAGCCTATGCTATCATCCGCTCCATTGCATGAAAAACAGAGCTGTTTTTCCAATGATAGCGCCCGGAACAAAACACCTGACATGACGACCAAAACCTTCCCCGATACAACACGCGCCAGACTTATGGTCGTGGGCGACATCATGCTTGATCGTTACTGGAGCGGCGGCACCTCTCGCATCTCACCCGAAGCTCCGGTACCCGTGGTAAAGGTGGAAGGCTGCGAAGAGCGTGTAGGCGGTGCGGCCAACGTGGCGCTGAACATTGCTGCGTTGGGGGCACGAGTCTCGCTGGGTGGCATTGTTGGTGAAGACGAAGCAGCACGAACTTTGCACAAGTTGCTTGCCGGGAGCGACATTCACAGTCAACTACTGCGTCGTGATGACTGCACCACCATCACCAAACTGCGGGTGATGAGTCGCCACCAGCAACTCATTCGCCTCGATTTCGAAGATCACATACAAGCCAGTGGTGCCACCGAACTGGCCGACAAAACCGCCGCCAGTCTCGACGAGATCGACGTACTGGTGCTCTCCGATTACAACAAGGGCTCCCTCAATGCTGTACATGACATTATTCGTGTCGCACGCGAAGCCGGGTTGCCAGTATTGGTGGATCCCAAAGGCAACGACTTTGCCAAATACCGGGGTGCGACCCTGCTCACACCCAACCTCGGTGAATTCGAAACGGTGATGGGTCGCTGTGCAGATGAAGACGAGCTGGTGGCCAAAGGCGAATCTCTGCGCGCCAGACTGGAACTGGAAGCCATTTTGATTACCCGCAGCGAACGCGGCATGACCCTGCTCGTGCGTGACGAAGCACCACTGCACCTGCCTGCCCGTGCGCGTGAAGTCTTCGACGTTACCGGCGCAGGCGACACAGTGATCGGCGTGTTCGCAACCGTGTTGGCCGCTGGTGAAAGCCTGGCCAATGCTGCCACGCTCGCCAACGCCGCCGCTGGTATCGTTGTCGGCAAGCTGGGTGCGGCGACAGTATCTGCACGGGAACTGGAGGTGGCTCTCAACGAGCAAAGCAGCGTGCGACGCGGCGTCACCAACGAAACCGACTTGCTGGATTTCGTCGCCGAAGTACGCGCCCGTGGTGAAACCGTGGTGATGACCAACGGTTGTTTTGATCTGTTGCACCCGGGCCACATCACCTACCTGGAAGAAGCGGCTGCGCTGGGCGATCATCTGATTGTTGCGGTGAACGATGACGATTCCGTGAAAAAACTCAAAGGCGAGAGACGCCCCGTCAACAGGCTTGCCGATCGCATGCACATGCTGGCGGCGCTGTCCTGCGTGGACTGGGTGGTACCGTTTTCCGAAGACACGCCGGAACAGCTCATATGCCATGTCGCTCCCAACGTGCTGGTGAAAGGCGGCGATTATCGTCCGGAGCAAATTGCTGGCCACGATTGCGTGGTGGACAACGGCGGTGAAGTGAAAGTGCTGAGTTTCAAAGCCGGTTATTCCTCCACCGA
This sequence comes from Gammaproteobacteria bacterium, assembly GCA_013151355.1. Classification (GTDB taxonomy): domain Bacteria; phylum Pseudomonadota; class Gammaproteobacteria; order SZUA-152; family SZUA-152; genus SZUA-152. The sequence goes on along the minus strand of JAADIL010000048.1, from coordinate 11,579 downwards.
CATCATTCAACGCATCTGTTCATTGAGGGATGTTTCAGAGAATGATTAAATGAATAATTTACGGTCACTCCGGCGCATGCCCAAGTCCGGTAACATGAAATAACCACTGGATTCCAGCAGGTGTCAGAATGACCCAATCCAGACCTTTTCAGGATAACAAACGACCCCGCAACAAACTGACAGGGGTTTCAACCCCTGGATTCTGGCCTGCGCCAGAATGACGGTATTCGCAGCAAGCTGCGGGGAATTGAACCCATAGAGATTAAACCGTGAATGACAAAACGCTCGACACATCCACCATCAAAACCCTGTTACAGAATTCTGTCGATGTTAAACAACGTCTGCTGGCAAACGAGGCCATGCTTGTTCGCATCGCCGATGCGGCACAACGTTGTGTTGACGCATTGCGTGAAGATAACAAATTATTGTTGGCCGGTAACGGCGGCAGTGCCGCCGATGCACAACACATTGCCGCCGAACTGGTGGGGCGTTTTGAACTGGAACGCGACGGATTGCCTGCCATGGCGCTTACTACTAACGCTTCACAGCTCACAGCCCTCTCCAACGATTATGGTTACGATGCAGTATTTTCTCGACAATTACAGGCTTTTGCCAAAAAAGGTGATGTGTTTTTTGGACTGTCCACTTCTGGTAACTCCACCAATGTTGTGGCCGCAGCAGAAGTTGCCAAAGCACGTGGATTGGCTGTGATAGGCATGACCGGACAATCCGGAGGCAAACTGGAGGCCCTCTGTGATATCTGTCTGAAAGTACCTGCGGACAACACCGCGCGTATTCAGGAGGCACACATTACTATTGGACATATTCTTTGTGCATTGATTGAGCGGGAGTTGGTGGGTGGATAATCCCGGTGTTTTTGAGCAGAGGAGAGCTTCTGTTCCTTTCCTGTAAATCATGTGACGACAATGTTGTCATGCGAAAACAGGCCCGGGTTACCCGCACATGAAAAATAGCTGCCTGAACCGGCTCTATATAGATGGCAAAAGTTTAAAATTTGTAACAAACCCGATACCTTTAGAGTGGGCGTTGCCCACCCTGCGAACAAAACAAACCAGCTCCATATGCCTACCTCCAAACTTCCCATCGTTATCCTCATCTCCGGCAGCGGCAGCAACCTGCAAGCCATCATCGATGCCACCGGGAAAGATAAACTGCCGGTGGATATTCGCGCCGTTATCAGTAATCGACCCGACGCCGGAGGACTGCAACGAGCCAGCCGGGCCCAACTGCACACCGCGGTCATCGACCATACACAATTCCATGACCGCGAGACTTTTGGCGCAGCACTGAGTCAGTGCATAGACAACTTCGAACCAAAGCTGGTGGTACTGGCCGGTTTCATGCGCCTGCTCACCGATGATTTCGTCAATCATTACTCCGGCCGTATACTCAACATCCATCCCTCGCTATTACCTGCCTTCAAAGGGCTCAACACCCATGTCCGCGCATTGGCTGCGTTCAAAGAAGGCACGGTGAAGAAACACGGCGCCAGTGTACACTTTGTCACCGCAGAACTGGATGGCGGCCCGGTGATCCTGCAGGCTCGCTTGCCCATCACACAGAATGATAGCCCGGAGACACTGGCCACCCGTGTACTGAAACGCGAACACCAGATTTACCCACAGGCCATCCGCTGGTTTGCCGAAGACCGGCTGTGTTTGCAAGGTAACCAGGTGTGGCTGGATGGGCGGGTGCTGAATACTCCGGTCGTTGTTGATCACAGCTAATTTCATCGCCTGACTTTCACACCCCGGGGTACTTTGGAGTCAACTTCAGTACAGGCAGGAAATGGCAGCATTACCAGCAATGTCAGGCGGTGAGGCAAAAAACAGAAAAGTATTGAATAAGCAGGTACGGGGGATTCCAGATTAACGTCCAGGGCGATTACGTTTCGTGTGCCCTGAAAAAAGGTGGGGCATCATCTGCCCCACCTTTATTTGTATCCGGGCCACGCAAAGTAATTAAAAATCAGCAGCCGTGATGCCGGACGGTGTGAAGCTGCCAGTGCCGTTGGTACCACCAGCCCAGGTGATAGTACCAACGAAACAGCTGTCGGTGGCAGTGTCGCTGACCATAGAGCCGCAGTTCACCTGAGCCACAGCAGTGCCCAATATGGATATGGTCACGGTGACATCGGTTTCAGACCCGCTAAAGGCATCAACATAAACTTCATAGTTTCCATCTTCTGTGATCTGGTTCATCCAGATGTTCTCGATGCCGTTACCACAGGAGATACAGTCTACATCCAGCTTGGGGTCATCCTCTTCACCACCGGTTCCCCAGGAAATACCGTTGCTGCCTGTACCGGACAGACCGACACTGCAGCTGCTGAAGTTGCAATCATCAGCACCCCCGCCGCCATTGGAATACCCGGTTCCGGTTCCACTTACGGCACGTACAACATGCAGGTCCATGTCAGTATCACCGTCCCAGGTTAATTGTGCACGGAATAAAGCAAGGTCGGTTAACGATGTCAGGGTAATAGTTTGGCTGCAACTGCTGTTGTCAGCATAAATGCCGTAGACGGTAATGTGATTGTCGCCCGCAAACAAAGGGACATTCAGTGAAAAATTGTTGCCGACAAGCGATATGGCAATAGTCGTGGACTGCTCACCCGCAGTAATCGTCACATAGGCCTCGGTGGGTAAGCCCGTAATCGTACCGGCCAGGGTAATCGCCGTATCTGTAAGGTTGGTGTTATTGGCATGGCTGGTGATGTTTACATTGGTACAACTTGCGGTGGAAACACGCACACCACAAGCAGTGCCACCAAGGTGGTCAACATTATCCACATAGTCGGTGCCTGCATCGAAGTTGCCATTGCCATTGGTATCGACCACTACGTCATAACATGTTGTGCCACCCAACGCAGCCAGACCCGTGTAGGTTGCCAGGACCCAGGGGGCCTCACTGTTGCTGTCGTTCTGCACGGGACTCACCTTGAAATCATCGCCCGCACCAGCCGCTACTCCAGCCAGGGCATCACCGTCAGACCATGTAGCCTGATGGTTAACCAGATAGGTACGCACACTGCCCGGCTGTTGCATGGCCGAACGTTCTGCCGGTGTAACAAAGGCCTGGATATCCCGAATTGCAGCGATATCAGCATTGGGGTCAAAAATCTCACGTTTGTTGCCATTTTTATCAGAGGCGATTTGTTGCACTGTTACTGCGCCTGCTGATTGCATGGCAAAACAGGGTAACAAACGGTTATGGCGGGAGATCAGGTCGGTGCCCTGATTGAAGACACCATTTCCGTTGACATCGACGAGCACATCATAGGTGCCGGAAGTAAAAGTGCCCAATGATACGGTACCAGTACCTCCAGTAACCACGACGTTTACTGGCGCGCCACCAATAAGACCACCATCCGCCAGAGCCTTTTCGGCATCTGAAATCACATAAACACGGTAGGTACCATCTGCCAGAGAGCCATCATTTCTATCAATTTTGGCAAACACTGTTTCGCCCGCCAAAAAGGAAGCCTGTGGATTATTGGCGTTGTCGATGCATTGTACGCGGCTGCGATTTTCCAGCATGTAATTAAGCGTTTGTACGGTTGCACCACCCTCAACGGCAACGGCGACTGCATAAAGACCAACTTCACCAACAGCTGGCATATTCTGCACAATGATGGCCTTGTTAATCGCACCAGCACTGTCTGAAATGGCAATCAACCCTCCGGCCGGGGTAATTTCCGCAGCAAGAGGATCTGTGATAACAATGGTATGACGAGTATTGGCGGTTAATCCACTGACAGACATGGCGACAGGATCATGTAAATCAATTGCGCCAGTCAGTGCAACGCCACACGCATCAACAATGCCGGTTTCATCACTGTTGCAAGTGGGCACTACACCGACAGCACCACCACCTTGCGTTGGGATACAACCTGCCCCTGCAAAAGGGCTGGTGCAGGAGAGAGAGAAGCTGCTACCAGTGCCAGATGCAAATCCGGAACCAGGCTCACCACCACCGCAGGATACAAGCAACAGAATAATTGTGGAGAAAGCTCCGGTGATGATGATTCGGTTGAGGTGTGGCTTGTTGGCGCGCATGAACAATTCCTGAAATGTGGGACATTTGAAAATATAGTAGTGAAAACTGCTTGTAAGGTCTAGCAGCGGCGGCCTGTGATATTTCTGAAGATTTTTATTTTGTGGAGGGCGTCACTTGACACGTCCATTATAGCTGGCGGTTTTGTGTGTGCAAAAAAAAGAGAGTGTTCCCAACACTCTCTTTTTTCGAACCATTACTTTTGCAGAAAATTACTGCATTGATAACGTTTATTTGTAAAAATCAATCATCTTCTCCAGCGACAACGGGGTAATCTTCGCAGCATGCCCCGCACAACCGAATGCTTCAAAACGGGCCTGACAGATACTCTGCATAGCAGCCGTGGATTCTTTAAGGAATTTACGCGGATCAAAGTTGGAGGGGTTTTCTATCAAATGCCGACGCACTGCACCGGTGGAGGCCATACGCAGATCGGTATCAATGTTGACTTTGCGTACACCGTTTTTGATACCTTCCTGAATTTCTTCCACGGGTACACCGTAGGTTTGACCCATTTCACCGCCGTGGCTGTTGATGATTTCCAACCAGTCCTGGGGCACAGAAGAAGAACCGTGCATCACCAGATGCGTGTTGGGAATCACTGTATGGATTTCCTTGATGCGGTCAATACGCAGCACGTCGCCAGTCGGCTCTTTGGTGAATTTATAAGCACCGTGTGAGGTACCGATAGCGATGGCCAGGGCATCCACGCCCGTCTGTTCCACAAAGTCTTTGGCTTCCTGGGGGTCGGTGAGCAGCATATCGAGGTCGAGTTTGCCTTCGGCACCATGGCCGTCTTCTTCGCCCATTTCACCGGTTTCCAGCGAACCCAGACAACCTAGTTCACCTTCCACGGAGACACCGCCAGCGTGGGCCATTTTCACCACTTCAGCAGTGGTGTTGACGTTATACTCAAAACTGGAAGGGGTTTTCATGTCGGCTTCCAGGGAGCCGTCCATCATCACCGAGCTGAAGCCGGACTGGATGGAGCGCAAACAAACCGCAGGCTCAGAACCGTGATCCTGGTGCATCACGATCGGGATGTGTGGATACTGTTCAATAGCTGCTGAAATCAGGTGACGCAGGAAGGGTTCACCCGCATAGGAGCGCGCACCGGCAGAACCCTGCATGATGACCGGGCTGTTGGTCTCATCAGCAGCCCGCATGATGGCGTGCACCTGTTCCATATTGTTGACATTGAATGCAGGCATGCCGAAATCATTTTCGGCGGCGTAGTCCAGTAATTGGCGTAATGAAATGAGGGCCATTGGTTTCTCCTGTTTTTTCTAAAAAATATCTAAATGAAAAATGTTTAACAAAATATAACCTGAATCCTGCGAGTAATCGTGCTTGCGCAATGCACGAATATCGATTCGTAGAACGTAATTGTGATTGCCAAAAAGTTCTATCTCGCTATACGGATCAAGAGCTTGTGCTGAGTGAGTGCGAGCACTTGCAAGATTCAGGTATTAAGGTATGTAAAAATGTTTTGCTCAAATTACGTGTTCGAAGGTCGCTACTACTCCAACTCGGCGGTGTCGGGCATTTCATCTCCTACACGAACGATCTTCATGGCATTGGTACCACCGAGCACGCCCATCAAATCGCCCTTGGTGATGATGACCAGATCACCATCACGTACCACACCACGACGTTTGAGTTCATCGATCGACTCATGGTTCACCACAGCGTGATCCTTGCTGTCGGTATCAAAACTGATGGGGTAAACACCACGATACAGGGTTACCTTGCGCCGTGTACGAACGTGGCTGGTGAGCGCATAGATAGGAATACCGGAACTGATGCGCGACATCCACAGTGGTGTAGAACCAGACTCGGTAAGCGAGGCAATGGCCTTGACGCCAAGGTGGTTGGCACTGTACATGGTCGCCATGGCGATAGCTTCATCAACACGTTCAAAAGATGTATCAATACGATGATCCGAGCGTGTAGCTACGTCCTGCTTTTCAGCCTCGCGGCACACCCGGTCCATGGCTGAGACCGCCAGATCCGGGTATTTACCCATCGCCGTTTCTGCCGACAACATTACGGCATCAGTGCCATCAAGTACCGCATTGGCCACATCGAAAACTTCCGCACGCGTTGGAATCTGATTCTCTATCATGGACTCCATCATCTGCGTGGCGGTAATCACCACCCGGTTCAGACGACGCGCCCGTTTGATAATATCTTTTTGCACCTGTGGCAGGGCAGCATCACCAATTTCCACGCCCAGATCACCCCGGGCCACCATGATGGCATCCGAAGCAAGAATAATGTCGTCGATGACATCCAGTGCCTCGGTGCGCTCAATTTTGGCAACGATGCCACATTCTCCGCCAGCGGCTTCCACCAATCCCCGTGCCAGCTCTACATCAGCAGCCGAACGGGGAAAGGAAATGGCCACATAATCAGCCTGCAAGGCCGCAGCGGTTTTAATATCCTCTTTGTCCTTCTCGGTCAGGGCTGGTGCCGATAGCCCACCTCCTTGCCGGTTAATGCCTTTTTTGTCTGAAAGTTTGCCGCCCACTTTGACCTTGCAATGAATTTCGGCGTCTTTGACTTCATCCACCCAAAACACCATGCGGCCATCGTCAAGCAACAAAACATCACCGCGAGTCACGTCTTTAGGCAAGTCCTTGTAAGCAATGCCCACGCGTTCCTGGTTACCCGCATCCGGGGCACAAGCTGCGTCAAGAATGAAGGTATCACCTTCAGCCAGCATGACAGGCCCGTTTTTAAAGGAGTCGATGCGAATCTTTGGCCCCTGAAGATCGGCCAACACACCCACCTGGCGCCCGTGCGCACGCGCGCGGTTGCGTACCGTTTCGGCACGTTCGGTATGCTCTGCCGCCGTGCCGTGGGAAAAATTGAGACGCACCACATCGACACCTGCCTCGATGAGCTTGTCCAGGGCCTTGGGATCATCCGTTGCCGGGCCCAGGGTTGCGACGATTTTTGTTCTTCTTTCCAAGTCTGTTGCTCCAGGTGTGTCAGGTCAGATAAGTAATGGGGTCATCTATTGGTTGTTAGCGCGTTCTTCAAGAATTGCCACGGCAGGCAGCTGTTTGCCTTCGAGAAATTCCAGAAATGCGCCGCCACCGGTAGAAATATAGGACACTTTATCGGCGATATTGTATTTGTCTACTGCGGCCAGGGTGTCGCCGCCACCGGCAATGGAAAAGGCATCACTTTCGGCAATGGCCAGGGCAATCGCCCTGGTGCCTTCACCGAACTGATCAAATTCAAACACGCCCACCGGGCCGTTCCAGACGATGGTACCCGCATTTTTCAGCACGTCAGCCAGAGCCGCAGCAGAATCAGGGCCGATATCAAAAATCATGTCATCGTCGGTGACTTCAGCCACATTTTTCAGGGTGGCTTCGGCTGTTTCAGCGAACTCTTTGGCACACACAACATCAGTGGGAACAGGAATATCACCACCACGTGCCTGTGCATCGTCGGTGAGTTTTTGAGCGGTATCGACAAGGTCAGCCTCGTACAAAGATTTACCAACATTGTGGCCCTGCGCAGCAATAAACGTATTGGCGATACCACCGCCGACGATCAGCTGATCCACGATTTTCGACAGCGATTCCAGCACCGTCAGCTTGGTGGATACCTTGGAACCACCCACAATGGCCACCATAGGCCGGGCGGGATTATCCAGCGCCTTGCCCAGCGCGTCCAGCTCGCCCGCCAGCAGCGGACCGGCACAAGCGACAGGAGCAAATTTGGCAACACCGTGGGTCGAAGCCTGGGCACGATGCGCAGTACCAAAGGCATCCATCACAAAGACATCACACAGTTCGGCCATTTTCTTCGCCAGCGCATCGTCGTTCTTTTTCTCACCGACGTTGAAACGCACATTTTCCAGTAACACCAGGTCGCCGTCATTGATGGAACCAACACCTTTTTCGACCCAGTCCTTGACCATTTTCACTTCACGGCCCAGCAACGCGGCCATGTGGTCACCTACAGGGATCATGGAAAACTCTTCGCTGAACTCGCCTTCGACGGGGCGACCCAGATGAGACATCACCATGACTTTGGCACCAGCCTTCATGCAGTGTTCTATGGTGGGCAGGGATGCGCTTGTCGCTGGTCACCTTGCCATCTTTAACGGGCACGTTGAGATCCTGGCGGATCAACACACGTTTACCGGCCAGATCCAGGTCAGCCATTTTTATTACGGACATGTTTGACTCCTAATTCGTATATTTTGAAAACCATTTGCCAAATAATTTCAAGTCATTTGGCAAATAACTTTCCCACCACAGAGTCATTAACGCAGAGGCCGCAAAGGTGCAAAGAACGCCAGGGGTAATGAGTCAAAAAACCCTTTGCGTCCTTCGCAACTTTGCGATCTTTGCGTCAACAATACAAACCTGAACGATTACGCAACGTGGCAACGTGCAGAACAAAACGCAGCATGTTACAGGTGTAGCCGTATTCATTATCGTACCAGGACACAACCTTGACAAAGGTGCCATCCAGAGCGATACCCGCGCCACTGTCAAAAATGGAGGACTGGCCGCAACCACGGAAATCCGTCGATACCACTTTCTCATCGGTGTAACCCAGCGTACCTGCCATTTCGCCTTCAGAGGCCGCTTTCATGGCTGCGCAAATGTCGTCATAAGAAGCTTCTTTTTCCAGTTCAACCGTCAGGTCAACAACAGATACGTCGGAAGTTGGTATGCGGAACGCCATGCCGGTCAGCTTGCCATTCAACTCAGGCAGCACCACACCCACAGCTTTGGCCGCACCAGTGGAAGAAGGAATGATGTTTTCCAGAATGCCACGACCACCGCGCCAGTCCTTTGAGGAAGGGCCATCAACGGTTTTCTGGGTTGCGGTCGCTGCGTGAACAGTGGTCATCAAGCCACGCTTGATACCCCACTTGTCATTCAATACTTTGGCAACCGGCGCCAGACAATTGGTCGTACAGGAGGCGGCAGAAACAATGGCCTGGCCGTCATAGCTGCTGTGGTTCACGCCGTACACGTACATGGGTGTGCTGTCTTTGGACGGCGCAGACATCACTACTTTTTTGGCACCCGCCTCGATGTGTTTTTGACAGGTTTCTTCTGTCAGGAAAAAACCGGTACATTCGATAATCAGATCAGCACCGATATCACTCCATTTCAGGTCGGCAGGATCGCGTTCGGCCGTCAGGCGAATAGTTTTGCCGTTAACGATCAGGTTGTTGCCATCAACAGCGATATCGCCATCGAAGTTACCATGCACAGAATCGTACTTAAGCATGTAAGCCAGGTAGTCCGCATCCAGCAGGTCGTTAATGCCAACCACTTCGATGTCGCCAAAGTCTTTTGCAATGGCGCGAAAGGCCATACGACCGATGCGGCCGAAGCCGTTAATACCGACTTTAATTGTCATAGTGTTATCCCCTCAAAGGTGTGACTAAAAATAAAAAATGTTACAAAAATTCATTTTCCCCGTCACTCCGACCTGTACCGGTAATGACGGAAGATCAAATAAGCACTTCATTTAAAGAAGCGATTCAACAGTGGCAACGACATTCTCCACCGTGAACCCAAACTCTTTGAACAATTCACTCGCCGGGGCAGATTCACCGAAGTGATCAATACCCACCACTTTGTCAGCGTATTTGTACCAGGCGTCGGTAACGGCAGCTTCAACAGCAACCGTGGGCACACCCTTCGGCAACACAGAGGCTTTATAGGCGTCATCCTGTGCTTCAAAGACATTGGTAGACGGCATGGAAACCACACGAATCTTTTTGCCGCCGAGTTGCGCAGCAGCATCCATGGCCAGAGCCACTTCGGAACCCGTGGCAATGATGATGGCATCGGGATTATCGCAACCACAGTCACCCAGGATGTAACCTCCTTTGGTGATATTGGCGATTTGTTCGTCGGTGCGGGTTTGATGCGGCAAACCCTGGCGCGAGAAAATCAGACAGCTGGGTCCGTCTTTTTTCTCGATGGCCTGCTGCCAGCTCACGACTGACTCAACCGCATCACAGGGACGCCATACCGACATGTTTGGAATCATGCGCAGTGTTGGAATCTGCTCGACAGGCTGGTGGGTCGGACCGTCTTCACCCAGACCGATGGAGTCGTGGGTATAAACAAACAGGCTACGGATTTTCATCAATGCTGCCATGCGTAATGCATTACGTGCATATTCAGAGAACATCAGGAAAGTGGCACCAAACGGAATCAAACCACCGTGCAATGTAATACCGTTCATGATGGCCGACATGGCAAATTCACGCACGCCATAGCGAACATAGTTAGCTTCTTCGTTGGCATCCATGGGCTTGTAACCCGACCATTCCGTCAGATTGGAGCAACCCAGATCAGCAGAACCGCCAAACAGTTCCGGTAACATGGGCGAATAGGCTTCAATGGCCGCCAACGAGGCCTGGCGAGTGGCCGGGCTCTTGGCATCCGCATTCACAGACGCAATGTACCCGGCTGATTTTGCAGACCAGTCAGCAGGCAGATCACCCGCCATGCGGCGTTCAAACTCGGCTGCCAACTCTGGATAAGCAGCCTTGTAGGCAGCCAGCTTTTCGTTCCAGGCCTGTTCTGCAGCGGCACCCTTTTCTTTGGCGTCCCAACCGGCATACACATCACCAGGGATTTCAAAGGGGCCATGATCCCAACCCAATGCAGCCTTGGTCAGATTGATTTCTTCTTCGCCCAAAGGCGCACCATGACTGGCATGGCTACCGGCCTTGTTCGGTGAACCAAAACCAATGGTGGTTTTACAGCAGATCAGAGTGGGTTTGTCGGTCATTGACCTGGCAAATTCCACCGCCTTTTGGATAGCGGCTGCATCATGTCCATCAACGTCAGCAATTACATGCCAGCCATAAGCTTCAAAGCGTTTAGGTGTGTCATCGGTAAACCAGCCGTCAACGTGGCCATCGATGGAAATGCCGTTGTCATCCCAGAATGCCACCAGCTTGCCCAGACCAAGCGTACCGGCCAGCGAACAGGCCTCATGGGAAATGCCTTCCATCAAACAACCGTCACCAAGGAACACATAAGTATGATGATCAACAATGTCGTGACCCTTTTGGTTAAACTGAGCGGCCAGGGCTTTTTCAGCGATAGCCATGCCTACGGCATTGGTGATGCCCTGACCCAAGGGCCCGGTGGTGGTTTCAACACCTGGCGCATAACCGTATTCGGGGTGACCCGGAGTCCTGGAGTGTAACTGACGGAATTGTTTGAGATCTTCGATACCGAGATCGTAACCGGTTAAATGTAACAAGGAATAAATCAACATTGAACCATGACCATTGGACAGGACAAAACGGTCACGGTTAGACCAATCAGGATTAGCCGGGTTGTGGATCATGTGATCGTTCCACAGAACTTCGGCAATATCAGCCATACCCATGGGCGCACCGGGATGACCGGAATTGGCTTTTTGCACCGCATCCATGCTGAGCGCACGGACGGCATTGGCAAGATTTTTGCGGTTTGACATGTGATTCTCCTAAA
>JAADIL010000210.1 GCA_013151355.1 Gammaproteobacteria bacterium | reverse complement strand
AATCACCGATGTAAAGAGTTGCTTGAATAGTCGCTTCATAGTCTAATTAACTCAAGTTTTGGGTCTTAACTCATTAACCGAGGTTAAAACAAATGAATTTTCAGGAACTTTTTCAGCTTGAAGGAGTAACGATAGAAAAGAAAAAGGGCGAACATGTCTTTATGCAGGGGGATTCAGACAAGTCACTTTATTTTATCCAATCAGGATTGCTGAAGGCCTACTACACGTCTGAGGATGGAAAAGAATCAGTAAAATCATTTCTTTTATCCAATGATATAATTGGAAGCTTAACTTCGTCGTATTCAGAAGGAGTTTGTTCTTTTAGCCTTCTTTGTTTGGAGTCTACAGTTTTGATAAAAATACCGTTTGATAATCTTTGGGAATACAGTAAAAGAGATATGGAGATAGCGAATGAGATGATTGAATTTTTGTTGCGCTTTGCTATGAAAAAAGAGAAGCGAGAGTATGAGCTTCTTTGCCTAAGTGCCGAGGAACGGTTTTGTATACTTGAAAATAATTCCCCAAGCCTTTTAGAAAAAGTAACTCAAAATGATTTAGCACGTTATTTGGGGGTTACGCCTGTTGGTTTGTGTCGAATTAAAAAAAGAACACATAATAAATAGCTTCAATGGATTGTCCAAAGAAAAATAAATATTGAACACGTGGCCACGTTATTCAAGGCACCCCTGTTAATTGATCGAATGAGGAAAGGAGAACGGCTACTCAAAGCAGAGTAAAAACTCATTACTGAACTTGTGCAGGAGTGTACAGCCGTTTGACGGATCTGAGCTGGTTCATGCGCTGTTTAAAACACCTCAAACACCCGTCAGGCTGGATATGATCAACCTCTACGAACGTTTGGCAAAAACTACAAATTTCCAATCATATTGTTACAAATGCCAAATGTTTCTGAGAGATGGGTTTGAACAGGGCGCCAATTTAATGGGTGTTTTCTTTCTCTTGCTTTTCTTTGCTTCATAAATTTTTGTGGTATTTTTATATTCTGGGTCAGGCAGTGGGACGGTTGGTGACAAGAAAAGTCCAGATGCAGGATAGATCTCAAAGTGTCGTTTTGAGGGTATCTTTAATAGTACGATGCTTTGGGGCTCACTCAACGATGTGTTTAAAAAGGAAAATCAATGAATCAGTCAATTGAGCTGCAAATTGAAGAGTGTGAAAATCGACTGAAACAAGCTATGTTGCACTCCGACGTTTCTGTACTTGATGAACTGCTTGCGTCAGACCTTATTTTTACCAACCATCTTGGGCAGCTTATGACCAGGCAAGATGACCTGGCAGCACATGAATCAGGAACAGTGAAAATTACTGAAATCACACTTTCGGATCAAAAGGTTAAAATATATGGTGGTGTGGTAATTGTTTCAGTTCAGGCTCATATTTCAGGAAGTTTCGCTGAAGAAAAATCGGAGAGTGATTTTCGTTTTACTCGTGTTTGGAGTAAAGCCTCAAGCGAGGCCTGGCAGATTGTTGCAGGGCATTCAAGTATTGTGGTCTGAATGTGTGCGTTTGCCAGTACATCGTTCAGTTTGTTTTGACGTGAACTTCAACGACGTTAAAAGGGAGCATCAGGAACGTGCACGTCCCTTATCAACCCGCCCATCCTGCCAATGTCATTAATGCCAATACGGTAATCCATGCCACCAGGCTGCGCCCACATAACTCCAGTGTTTCACGAATGGCATCGTTGTGCTGTGTATCATCTTGCGGAGGTTTGTTGTCGAATTGCAGGGACGCCTGGCCGATGCGTACTAACAGACGATGGCTTTGCGGACTTGTACTGTCGTTTGTATCAGTATCTTCGAGTGATGTATTTTGCCAGGCATGCAGAGCGTGCACGAAGCTGCCCATGACGGCGTAGCTGAGTGCGGTGAGGCGGCCGGGTATCCAGGCAAGCACATAATGCAGGCGGATGACAGCGGCGCGAAATTCGACATCGCTGGTATTGGTTGCTTCGCCAGATCGTTGCCCGGCTTGTTGCAGTTCCACAGTGAGTCGGTACAGGGCGGCACCCATGGGGCCGAGGATTACAAACCAGAAAAGGATGGCGAGCAGTTGTTCGTGAGTTTGTATCAACACACATTCTATGAGGGCGCGGGTGCGCGTGGGTTTGTCTTCCGGTAGCGGGGTAGATGTTGTGCAGGAGACGATGTTTTGCAGCATGGATTTTGCGTTGTCAGTGTCACCATGTTCTTCGGCATCCAGATATTCGTGTGCCAGTTGGCGTTTGTCTTTTGGTCCGAGGCTGTAGGTGAGCACGATGATGCTGAAGATAAAGCCGAAAAATATCAGCAAGTCATTGAGCAGGTATTGAAGGGTGGCGATGCCGATGAGTGGCAGCAAAACAATGATGAGCAGACCGGGAGCGCCTTGCCATTTTTTGTGGCTGGCCAGTCGTGTACGTATCCATTGATGGTATGGCTCAATCCAGGCGAGGCTGCGCAGGCTGTGCATGGGCGGCAGCAGTTTTTCCAGTATGAGACTGATCAGTATGGCAAGCAGGGACATGGTGACTCACAACTATTTGTTGTTGGATTGTGCTGCATCATAGCGGATATTGTTGAGTTTCGGTCTGGTTGCACCCGTTTTTTTAACCATTTGCCAGTAATTGCCGCAGCTGCTCCCAGTCAAAATATGGGCCAGGGTCGGTTTTGCGGCCGGGGGCGATGTCGCTGTGGCCAGTGATGTTTCCGGGTTTGATTGCGGGGTAGGTGTGCATGAGTATGTGGGCAAGCTGCGCAAGTTTCTGGTATTGAATGGTTTCGAAGGGTCTGTCGTCGCAACCTTCCAGTTCGATGCCGATGGAAAAATCATTGCAGCGTTCGCGGCCCTGAAAACTGGATTGACCAGCGTGCCAGGCGCGTTGCTGGAAGGGCACGTACTGGATGATTTCACCGTTGCGACGAATCAGTGCGTGGGCGGATACAGTGAGCTGACAAATCCTGGCGAAATCGGGGTGGGCTGCCGGGTCGAGCCGGTTGCAAAACAGTGCGTCAATCCACGGTCCGCCAAATTCACCTGAGGGCAGACTGATGGCGTGAATGACCAGCAGATCAATGGGGCTGCCGTCCGGGCGAGCGTCGCAATTGGGTGATGGCACCTGTGTGGCATCACCGAGCAGGCCGGTTTCAGGATCAATATGCATAATGAAAATGTTTGCCCATCGGGGTAGTATAAACCTGTCTTCACTTTTGACGAGGCGTGTCGTCTGGCGAGTTAAATATGAAAAAAACGATAGTTATTTTTGCTGCCGTGGGCGTACTTGTCGGTGGGCTGATGCTGAACTGGAGTTCGGTGCATGCATTACTGGTGTCGCGTCCTGATTTTGCTGCGCAACACGTGGAACCGGTGGTGATGTACAGCACTGACTGGTGTGGTAACTGCAAAATGACACGTGCTTATCTGCGCGAGAATGATATTCCTTTTTTTGAATACGATGTGGACAAGTCACCCGAGGGGCAGCGTCAGTTCAAGGCATTGCAAGGCAACGGTGTACCTTTGTTGCTGGTGAAAAATAATGTGGTGCGGGGTTTTAATCCGGAGGCTATTCAGGATGCGTTACGTCATTGATGCCTGAGTACCGGTTTCGACTGGCCATTTCGGCACAAAAATATCTGGCGTATTACGAAGGTACCGTGCACGCAGTGGTGGTGACGTTGGCCAACGGGCAGCACCTGCAATTTCCGGCAGAGTCTTTGCGTCCGTTTGTCTCGCGGGAAGGAGTGTACGGTGAGTTTATGTTGCGCGTGGATACCAATAACAAATTGCAGGGTATTGAGCGGATTGCTGACTGATGCGCATTGGCGTTGATCTCGGTGGCACAAAAATTGAGGCTATCGCGCTGGACGGGCAGGGGGAAATACTGGCGCGACAGCGGGTGG
The DNA here is from genome assembly GCA_013151355.1 of Gammaproteobacteria bacterium. GTDB lineage: Bacteria > Pseudomonadota > Gammaproteobacteria > SZUA-152 > SZUA-152 > SZUA-152. The sequence goes on along the minus strand of JAADIL010000210.1, from coordinate 19,855 downwards.
CAACGCCCGCTGGTGATTATGCGGCGACGCTGCGAGTCATTACAGAACTGGTTTTGTCGCTGGAGCGGACGCTGGGACAAAACGGCAGTGTAGGCATTGCGACGCCGGGAGCTATTGCGCCGGACACGGGCAGGCTGAAAAACGCCAATTCCGTGTGCCTCAATGGCCAGCCTTTGCAGACGGATCTGGAAACCGCTTTGCAGCGTTCTGTGCGTTTGGCCAATGATGCCGACTGTTTTGCCCTGTCCGAAGCCACGGACGGTGCGGCGGCGGGAGCTTTGGTGGTGTTCGGAGTGATTGTCGGTACGGGTACCGGTGGCGGGATAGTGATTAATGGCCAGTTATTGCGGGGTGCCAATGCTATCGCTGGTGAGTGGGGACATAATCCGTTGCCCTGGGTGCGGCCGGAGGAGTTGCCGGGGCCGGAATGTTATTGTGGCAGGCGAGGTTGCATTGAAACGTTCCTTTCCGGGCCGGGTTTGGCGCAGGATTATGCCGCAGTGGCCGGTGAGTTGCAGGATGTGACGCAGATCGTGTCGCTGGCGGAGGCGGGGAATGCGGTAGCCGAGGCGAGCCTGCAACGTTACGAGCAGCGCATGGCGCGTGCGCTGGCAGCGGTAATTAATCTGCTGGACCCGGAGGTTATTGTGCTGGGTGGCGGGTTGTGTAATGTCGCGCGCTGGTACAGGACGGTGCCCGCGTTGTGGGGCGAGTTTGTGTTTTCAACAGAAGCAGCGGGGGATGAACCGGTGCGTACACGGCTGGTGCCGCCCAAATACGGTGATTCCAGCGGGGTGCGCGGGGCGGCATGGTTGTGGGGGGAAAGCGATAAAATCACTTGACCGGAATGAGTTACTGACTGATGGGCAACAGCGGCCTGTCGGTTTTCACCCCATCCAGATTAGCCCCCATCAACTCGGCAGCCGTGAGATCAGCGCCACGTAAATCTGCATTGCTGAGGTTGGCCAGGCGCAAATCAGCGCCAATGAGATTGGCGCCGCGCAGGTCGGCACCTTGCAGGTCGTATTGCACCAGATTGGCATTTTCCAGATTGGCATTGCGCAGGTCGACGTCGTGCAGGCTGCTGAGTTCCAGCGTTAGCAGGGTGCTGAGGCCTTTTCGGTCGTGAATGACTATCATCTGGATTCCGTCGTTGAGTGCCTGAATCAGGATTATGCGGCGATGATACAGTGTTCAGCAGATGTTTGTGCCTCGGCCAGCGCCTGCTCGGCGCGTTCGAGCACGTCGGCGGCACTGTTGTCGCGGTGAGGGTGGATCAGTGTGTAGCCGCAAAAAAGGTCACAATTCAGCGTGTCGGGCATTTCCAGATGTCGCACCCGCTGTTCAAAGAAGGATTTGTGCAGCCGTTCCAGACAGGGGGTGGCGCCGTTGGCAGTCATGCCGAACATCAGCAATGCAAATTGGTCTTTATCAAAGTGGGCAATGTGATCCACTTTGCGTACATGCGCCTTGAGGGTTTTACTCAGTAGTTTGAGCAGCTGGGTGATTTGTTTACTGTTGAGACTGTTCAGTCCCCGTACGCGCAGCCGCACCACGCAGACCGGTGTGCCACGACGGGCAAAATCGTAGGCGCGGGAAAATTCGTGGTCAAACTGGCGTCGATTGGGCAGGCCGGTGATCTCGTCGTTGAGTTGCCGGGTTTTCAGTAATCGTTGTTTTTTATCGAGACCGCGTTGAATGTGGCTGATAGTGGGCAAAATTTCGGCGGTTTCACGTAATTGCGGGGTGTCGAATTCTTTCGTTAATGATTCGCCTTTCGCCAGGTTATTGAGCAGGGTCTTTATTTGTGAAAAATCGGTGCTCAGGGTGCTCAGGACGTAACGCACCATGAAGGCGATGATACCGATGATGAGCAACAGGGCGGAGATATTAAAGATCGCCAGACTTAAAAAACTGGGCACAGGGCGCTCGGCACTTTCGGTGAGACTGAGTCGCCAGTCGCTGTTGGCAAGGGTTATTTCCTGTTGTTGTATTTCATCAGGGTTGCCGAGCCGGTCGTGTTGGGCGATAGCATTATTGTTGCCATCACGCAGCACCAGTTTTTGCCCGTTGCTGGTGTTGTTTTGTAGCAAGGGTTGCAGAGTCGTCAGGCCGAAGTTGACGAATACCATGCCCAGCTGGATGTCGGTTTCGTCCAGTACCGGGGCGACCAGATCAAAATGGCTGGTGGCAGCGGTGAGTCTGTGCACCGGTGGCATTTTAGTGGGCTCGCCCTGGCTGAGTTTGGCGAGGTCAGTAAGGCTTTGCGGGCCCAGTCGCGCATCGGCAGGTGCTCCCATTACTTGCCCGGAATTGCTGAGCAGGGCTACACCCATGGCTTGAGGCAGGAAGCGGCGCATTTGCAGGGCCCAGGTCTGGGCGCTGGTATCATCCCTGTTTTCGAGAATATCCTGAGTAGTGGGCTGGGTAGCCACATGGTCGACAATCTGCTGAAAAAAGGCCAATCGGGATTCCAGCGTGCGGGCCTTGTCGGTCAGTCGCTGGTTGAATTCGTTGTTTTCCGCATCCTGATACCAGGTTTTGGTCAATAACAGGTTGGTGATGGTGACAGACAACAACAGGATAATGATGATTACGGCGCTGGTGTAGGCAATAAATTTTACTGAAAAAACGCCAAACAGCGGTTTGCGTTCGCTGCTCGCTTGAGGTCTCGTATTTGTATCGAGGGCAGCATTTTGCGCTGCGCTGTGCGGTTGTTTTGTCATGTAGACAAGTGGGCCGTTGTGCTCGTTGGTTTGAAACATCGGACGGGGTTATTTTCTCTTTGTCTTGTAGTGGATCTGGTGAAACATGTTAAAGATAGCGTATGCATGCCGATATAGCAGCCTGAAGCTATATGCAAATGTCTATTATGCAAATGGCTATAGTGTGCCTGACCGAATGAATTGCCACAGCCGGTGAACAGGACAAACGTCCATCCAGCCTCGAAGGTTGCCTTTGTCCTGGTGTGGACACGTTGTCGGCATATTTGTAACGATCTGTAACGATATTTAATTTTGTCAGCAAATGGATATTTTACGACAAGCCGCGTGAGAAAAAACCCCAAAATACGGGTAATGGCTCCACATTTTTTTTGTGGAATTTATTGGCGCGTTAGCGCGTTATTCCCGGTAATTTGTGACTGGCATTGGGTTGTTTGGGCTGATGAGGTATGCTCACGCAGACGATATGTTGAGCGGAGTAGCATGAAAAAAACAAGCGTAGTGCGGCGGGGGGTCGCGTTTTTTGGTGTGAGTCTTGTGAGCCTGGGATTGTTGGCGTCTGGCATGGCGTACACGGCCAGTGCCGCTGAAGGTACTGTGGCCGAAGTAACACGTTTTGTGCAACTGGATGCTGCGGCCGAACGGGTGCTCAACAAGATGGTGGTGTTGGGTGCCGAAATGGCAGTACTGAGAGAGACGCAGGAGCTATCGCCCGAGAATCAGTTACTGGTGCTGGTGACGGTAGATCCCGGTTCATTTTTCCGGTTAAGTACCATTCAACTGCAAATCGATGAGCGCATGCTTTCCTTTCATCAGTACACCGAAACTGAACTGGTTGCGTTGCAACAGGGTGGTAGCCACCGTCTGTTTTGGGGTAATGTACCCGGGGGTCAGCATCAACTTACATTTTCGATGGTGGGGCGTGCGTCCAACGATTCCGATTTTCAGCGCAAATCGACGCTGGCGATTATTTTTGGTGAAAATCGCAGTGTGGTGGAGTTACGGGTTGTCCCGAGCAAAGACCAGCCTCTGCCTGAAATGTTATTCAAGGAGTGGAAATAAGTGGTGTTGCTCCGCGTGAATAAACCAGGCCGTGTCCGGCTGCTTGTGTCGAAAGGAATGCTGGGCGGCATGGTTTACCTGTTGTTGAGTGCACAGACCCTGGCTGCGCCGCCGGTGGTGTGGGATCACATTGAAGACCCGCTGGTGCGCGCTGCGCAATTTGATTTGTTGGCAGGTGAGCCTTTTGAGGCCATTACCCGGCTGGAGGCCGATCTTGCCCAGGGGCGAATCAGGCACCGACCAGCCCAGGCTCAGCTGGTGCTGGGCGGTATGTACCTTGCCAACGGCGCATATCACAAGGCAGTTTCACTTTTTGAGGCTCTGGGTAACAGCGATCAGCCGCAGCGAATACAAAACATGGCATGGCTGAGCCTGGCGCAGGTGCAGTATCAGCACGGAAAAACGGATGAGGCACTGGTATCGCTGCAACGTATCCGCGGGGAATTATCTGGCCAGGCACAGCAAGAGCGGTTGCTGTTGAGTGGCATACTGTTGATGCAAGGGCAGCAGTTTGAGCAAGCGGTGGCCAGCCTGCGCCAGCTGGGGCAGAAATCTCTGGTACGGCAGCTGGGTGAAAAATCCGTATGGACGACGTATGGCCGCTTTAATCTTGGTGTGGCGTTGTTCCGGCAGGGAGAAGAGGATGAAGGCCGCATGTTGCTGGAAGAACTGGGCTCCGGAGCGGCAGATACGGAAGAAAGTCGAACCCTGCGTGACAAGGCTAATTTGATGCTGGCGTACCATTATCTGAACAAAAACGAACCGGAAAAGGCGCAGCAGTATTTTATAAAAACACGTTTACAGGGACCAATGTCCAGCCGGGCATTACTGGGTCTGGGACGTGTTTATTCCGCCAAAGAGTTACACAAAAAATCCCTGGTACCCTGGTTGAAACTGAGCACGATGGGTGCCAGCGATCCGGCGGTGCAAGACGGACTGTTGGCCGTGCCTTTTGCTTTTGGCAAACTGGAGGCGTTCAGGCAGGCGCTGGAATATTATCAGCTGGCGCTGGAAAAATTTAAATCAGAAGTGGAACAGGTACGTCAGGCGGAAGCGGCAGTGAATAGTGGTGTATTGGCGGACGAACTGACGCGCGCCGTGGGCAACCAGCCTGTGGATCAACGCTGGCTGGTGCAGGATCTGCCCAATACCCCCGGTGCGCGTTATTTGTGGCAGCTGTTCACGACGAATGAATTCCAGGAAACCCTGAAAAACTATGCGCAGCTGCGGCTGTCGTTGGGGCGCCTGGAGCAATGGTCAATACGGATTGATGATGCCAAAGGTCTGACGCCGGTACGTCGGCGCGAACTGGAAAAACAAGTGAAGGATTTGCAGGGTGAGCTGTTGGTGGTATTGGAACGCATACAAACACACCTCACGGTATTGGCGCAGGAAACGCTGAAAGGCCACGAGCAACGTTTGCTGGGTTATGCCAGTGAAGTCCGTTTTTCCATGGCTCAGATGTATGATTATGCGTCCAGGCGCTGGGGTGATGAGCAATGAGCATGCGGTTAGTCGGGTTATTTTTTGTTCTGGTGTTGGCGGGTTGTGCCCAGAAACAGCAAACTCTCGGAGACCTCGACGAACTGGACATCAAGATTGATACCGAATCCTCCATCGCTGGCAGTCGCAACAAGGCAATGGATAATTATTGGGAATTCATGTCCGGGACTAAACAGGACGCGCAAAAAATCGAAGCCATGCGGCGGCTGGCTGATCTGGAAATGGAACGCAGTGAAGAACGTTTTCAGAAAAAGATGGAGGTGTTTGCGCAAAGTGATGCCAGTGATGATGTCGATGCGCAGGCGTTGCGCGAAACGAGCTTTCGTGGCGCAATCAAGTTATACGAGGATGCCCTGAAATTATCGGCCGGTGGCAGGCACTCCGCTGGTCTGTTGTATCAGCTTTCCAGAGCCTATGAACAAGCGGCTCAGCAGGAAAAGGCGATGGATGCACTGGATCGTTTGCTGATCCTGAACCCGCGCGCCGGAAATCGTGATGAATTGCAATTCCGTCGTGGTGAATTATTGTTTGATTTGCGTAAATTCAGGTTGGCCGAGCAGGCTTATGCCCAGGTTGTTGCTATAGGCACGTCTTCGCAGTACTACGAAAAGGCGGCGACCAAACAGGGTTGGGCTCTGTTCAAGCAGGAGCGTTATCCGCAGGCCCTGAAAGCCTTCTTCGCTCTGGTTGACCGAAAACTAAAACCGGCTGTCGGGTTGGTGGACAGTAGTGCATTGAGTCGTGGCGATAAAGAATTGGTCGATGATGTGTTCCGCATTGTGACACTTACTTTCAACGAACTGGGCGGCGGAAAATCCATTAAACCCTATTTTGACGAAAACGGACAGCGTGGATACGAAATCCGGGTTTATCGTACCCTGGCTGAATTTTATGTAAAAAAGAAGCGTGTGCGGGATGCGGCGGAAACCTACCATGCCTTTGCAGAAGCTCATCCCATGCATGAGAAGGCTTTTGAATTTGATTTAAAGGCAATAGAGACCTATACCCAGGCTGGCTTTTCCAGCGTGTTGATCGAAGAAAAACGGACCTTCATTAAACGTTATCGCATTAATGGCGCCTACTGGAAACGTTATGAGGAGCAGGAAGACACTATTCTTGCGCAATTAAAGACGGCGGTAAGGGAGAATTCGGAAGATGTTGTGCGTCATCTTCATGCCGAAGCGCAAAAAAGCAGAACGGCCGTTGCCTGGCAGACTGCCTTTATCTGGTATCGGCAGCACCTGAAATGGTTTGGCCAGAGCAAAAATGCACAAAAACTGAATTTTCTTTATGCGGAGCTTTTGTTTGAGGCTGGTTTTTTTGAAAAAGCAGCCAGGGAATATGAAAAAACCGCCTACCGTTATGTGCGTTTTGGCAAGGATGCCGAGGCCGGTTATGCCGCGTTGCTGGCCTATGGTGAGGCAGAAAAAAAGGCAAAAGGGAAACAAAAAGCAACCTGGAGCCGTCTGGCAGTGGGTAGTGCCATGCGTTTTGGCAAAACCTTTCCCGGTGATAAACGTTCTGCGCAGGTGTTGACCAGGGCTGCGGAGGACATGTTTGCACTGAAAAAATATAATCAGGCAGCTGTGGCGGCGCGACAAATTTTGGAGTTGTCGAATGCACCCAGGTCCGCAACACGGCGCACAGCATGGAAAATTATTGCGCGTGCGGAGTTTGAGAAAGGTGATTACACGCGGGCTGAAGTGGCTTACAAGGTTGCGTTGAGTTTGACAGGCATGAATGATGCGAGCCGCAAGGCATTAAAAGATGGACTGGCCGCATCAGTCTACAAGCAGGGTGAGTACATGAAATCAAAGGGCAATTTGCAAGGTGCGATTGCCCAGTTTTCCCGGGTCGAGCAGGTGTCGCCAGATTCTGCTGTTATTCAGTCGGCAGAATTTGATATTGCTGCAAGCCTGATGGAGTCCGGAAACTGGCGTGATGCGATTACCAAGTTTTTGGCATTCCGCGACAAAAATCCTGCGCATCCGTTGGCGGCGAAAGTATCAGAAAATTTGATCAAGGCCTACCTGGAGAATAAACAACCGCTTAAGGCAGCGGCTGAGCTGGAAAATATGGCGGTAAACAAGTCAGATCCGGAAATCAGGCGTATTGCCCTGTGGCAGGCTGCAGAATTGTACGAAAAAGCGGGCAATGATCGACAGGTTATCGCCATTTATAAACGTTATGTGGGTACGTTCCCGCAGCCCATGGAGCAGGCGACTGAAGCGCGCCAGAAATTGGCCGCTATTTATGGCAGGGCAGGCCAGCCAGGTGAGCGACGTCACTGGTTAAACGAGATTATTCAGAGTGATAAAAATGCTGGCAGCGGTAGTACGCCACGCACGCAGTATCTGGCGGCAAAGGCAGCCCTGGAGCTGGCGGAGCCAACATTACAATCCTTCCAGCGGGTTAAACTGGTGCGACCGTTGAAGCAAAACCTGAAACGTAAAAAACAGAAAATGAAAGAGGCTGTTGATGCCTTTACCCTGGCGGCAGATTATGGGATTTCCGAGGTGACCACTGCTTCTGTTTACTGGTTGGCAGAAATTTATAATGAATTTGGGCGGGAACTGATGCGGTCGGAACGGCCGGAAGGTTTGTCTGAAGAAGAAATTGAGCAATACGACATCTTGCTGGAAGAACAAGCCTATCCCTTTGAGGAGAAGTCGATTAACATTCACGAATCAAATATTGGGCGTATTAGCGAAGGCATGTTTGATGAATGGGTGAAAAAGAGTTTTGCGGAGTTGCGTAAATTGAGCCCCGTGCGCTATGCCAAATCTGAAAAGAGTGAATCAACAGCTCTGTATATTTACTAAAAAGATATTTGTTAAAAAAACTGTTTATGCAATATTCATTCATTTTTTATTCCCGGAAAAAACTTGCAAGGTATGTTGGACACCTGTTTTTTACAGGTGCCATTTTACTACTGGCAGCTTGTGCGGGCACTGGACCTGGACCGACAGGCGATACAGATACAACACCCAAAAAAGAACTGCCAAAAATTGATCCTGAAATTGCAGCGTCTTATGAAGCTGCCTTGTCGGCAATGCGGGCGGGGAAGACCGCGCAGGCTGAAAGAGCATTGCAGCAGCTAACCGCACAATATCCAAATTATTCCGGCCCGCAGGCAAATTTGGGTATTTTGTATTTTCATCAAAACAAACTGGAAAAAGCAAAAGCTGCTTTTCAGGCATCACTGAAAATCAATCCGAAAAATGTAGTGAGCCTGAATCATCTGGGTATAATCAGTCGTAATGCTGGTGAATTTAAGCAGGCCCGGACCTATTATGAAAAGGCCGCCTTGCAGATTGATCCCGATTACGCTTATGCTCACCTTAACTTTGGTATCTTGTTAGAGTTATACATGGGTAAGCTGTCGGAAGCGCTGGGGCACTATCAGCAGTATCAAAAACTGACACCAAAAGAAGATATCGAAGTTAAAAAATGGATAGTCGACCTGGGTCGCAGAGCCAAAAAATGACCCGTTTTCTCTTTCCTGTTTGTTTTTTGCTATTTGCGTTGTTACCACTTAATGCAGTTAGTGCCGACAGAATTGAGCTGGATGAAATCGCGATTCAGGGCAGTCGTGAGTTACCTAAAATTTTGTACATCGTTCCCTGGAAAAGCACACGCCTGGGTTTGTTGCAAGGCGGCGCTGGCAGTAATTCTTTTGATACTGCTTTTGAAGCATTGGACAGAGATGTGTTTCGGCGTCAGGTTGAATACTATGGCATGTTGTATGGTGCCGGAGTGCAAGGGGTAACCGGTGGAAATACCAGGCAAGAATAATCTGGCGGAAAATAGTGGTTTGATATGAATATAAGTGCGATACAGGTTTCACGTTGCTTAACCTTCCCGATTTGCTATCAGAAACTCAAGAATATCGTTAAAATGCCGCCATGTGCTGTGTGTTTCCGTGTGTATGGTTTTGTGAGCTGAGTCGGTCAGTACAAGTGCGTTTTGTGGCATGCCTGAACGCTGTTGTGTGATAAATGTACAGCATTGGTGTGTGGCACTAAAAAATCGAATTATGTGATGTGAGGAGAAAAGTATGGATGTCTTTAACGTGGCCGTGAAATTTTTCCAGGATGGTGGGGTATTTATGTACTTCATCTTGCTGGTATTTGCGTTGGGCGCGGCAATTGCGATTGAGCGGTATTTGTATCTGACCATTGCAAAACAAACCAACCGTAGTATGTGGGACAAGTTGGTCCCGTTGATGAAAGCCAATAATTACCAACAGGCCATGGCATTAAGTAGCCGCTCGAAATCCGAGGTCGGTAAAATTATGGCGTATGGTCTGAGTCGTTTGCAGTTGACCAGAAGTCGGGATGATATCGAAATCGCCATGGAAGAGGGATTAATGGAGGTTATTCCTCGTCTCGAAAAGCGCACTCACTATTTGGCCACCTATGCCAATATTGCTACGTTGTTGGGTTTGCTGGGGACAATCATCGGCCTGATTCAGGCGTTTACCGCAGTGGCAAATGCGAATCCTGCGGACAAGGCAGATTTGCTTTCCGCCAGTATCTCCGTGGCCATGAATACTACGGCTTTTGGTTTGATCGCGGCGATCCCCCTGCTGCTGATGTTTACAGTATTGCAAACCAAGACAACCGAAATAGTCGACAGCATGGAAATGGCAACGGTAAAATTCCTGAACTCGATTACCGAGCACAGTAGAAAAGCTGCGCGTAGCGCAGATTAAGCGGAACTATTTCGTATGTCCGTAAGAGCCCGTGTCAGGCGCGCGCGTCGCGAGGTGCCAGAACTTAATATCACTGCCTTTTTGAATTTGATGGTGGTGCTTATTCCGTTCCTGCTGCTTTCTGCGGTATTTTCCCAGCTCAGCATTCTGGAACTCAATCTGCCACCGGATGCACAATCGCAGGCGAATAAAGACCAGAAGAAGGTCCGTAACTTTGAAGTGATTGTACGCAAGGACAAGCTGGTTGTTGCAGATACTATCGGCGGTGTACTGAAAGTGATTGAAAACACTGACGGCAAACATGATTTTGCAGCACTTTCTGAATTTTTGATAAAAGTAAAAGTACGATTCCCGAAGAAGCAAAATATCAGCATATTACTTGAGCCAGATACCGAATATGAGCTTTTGGTCAAGGCTATGGATACAGTTCGTGAGGTCGAAGTAGTCGAAGCGGCATCCGTAGTGAAAAAAGAACTGTTTCCTCAAATTGCCATTGGTGATGCGCCATGAGTGTGTCGCGCCGCGCCAAGCGCATGTCGCGCCACCATGCGCGTACCAAGCGTACTGCCTCGCTGAGCATGGTTTCCTTGATGGATATTTTTACGATCCTGGTATTTTTCTTGTTGGTGAGTTCTTCATCCGTGCAGGATTTGCCAAATGCAAAACAAATTCAGCTTCCTGAATCTGTTTCTGACCGGTTGCCCAGAGAAACGGTGGTTATTGTTGTGGGTGCCAGAGATATCGTTGTGCAGGGAAGAAAAATTGCCTCGGTCGAAGAAGTAATGCGTTCCAAAAGTGTTGAAATAAAATCGTTGAAAGATGAATTGTTGCGGTTGACTGCACGGAAAGTGCGTACCAAAACAGTGGACGGGAAGCCCGTTTTACGTGAAGTAACCATTATGGGCGATAAAAAAATCCCTTTCGCCTTGCTGAAAAAAATCATGCTGACTTGCACAAAGGCGAGCTACAGTAATATTTCTCTGGCTGTTTTGCGCAAACGGGATAAAGGCTAACTCGTGTCTGTATTGATGTATCGTTCATTTATATTGCCCTGGACTCGTTTGGAAGAGGATGATGGGCGACTCAAAAAAATTGTCGCGACTGTTTTAGCGATGGCATTTGTTTTTGGTGTTGTCATCCCGTGGATTCCCGTGCCTGAAGTCGACAAGGATAAAGTTGAAGAATTGCCGCCACGTTTGGCACAATTGCTACTGGAACAGCAGAAGCCCAAACCCAAGCCTGTACCCAAAAAAGTAGAAAAGCCGAAAGAGAAGAAAAAAGAAAAACCAAAAGAAAAAAAGGAAGAGAAAAAAGAAAAACCGAAAAAGAAAATCGAAAAGCCAAAGGTTGATCGGGTTGCCGAGGCGCGGAAAAAAGCTGCATCGTCGGGCTTGCTGGCATTTGCGGATGATTTGGCCGATTTGCGTGACAAGCCGGTTACCCAGGCTTTGAATAAAAGCAAACCCCTGGCGAAAGGTGCAACTGCTGCCAAGGTAGTGAAACGGAATATTCTGACGTCGGGTACGGCAGGTAGTGGCGGTATTGATACATCGCGCCTGAGCAGTGGTGTGGGTCGTAGCGCACTCGCCGGGCGGGAAACTACGCAGGTGGAAAGCCCGGTAGCTCTGGTGGCCAGGGCCGGGCCGCAAGTGACAGGCAGTGAGGGTTCCAGCAAGCCTTCACGGAGTTATGAAGAAATTTCCCTGGTGTTTGATAAAAACAAAGGCGCAATTTATTCGTTATACAGTCGTGCTTTGCGTAAAGATCCCACCTTGCAAGGCAAGGTGGTGCTGGAAATTACCATTGCGGCATCCGGCCGGGTGATATCCTGCAAGGTGATTTCCAGTGAACTGAACGACAAGCGGCTGGAACGCAAACTGGTTTCGCGAGTGAAGTTGCTGAATTTTGGTGCGCGGGATGTTGAAGTGATGGTGGTAACGTATCCGATAGACTTCTTGCCGACTTGATCAACTGTGCTCATTCCTTAACACTGAAGTACGTGAGGAATATATTTAATCTTCAGGCAGTGACATCCAGAAGGCTGCCAATTATCTCATGCACAGTTTCGACCACTTTCGCAGATGCTTGTACTTGCAAGGTGTCCAGTTTCAGATTGACCAGTGCAGAGGTGACCTCTACCGGTCGCTCAGCAGCACTATTGCCAGTGCTGTTATTAATCGCCTGTGCAATGGCAGATGCATTACGACGCATATTGCCAAGGCCTTGATTTATGCCGTTAATGCCGGTGTTCAAGGCGGAAACGTTCATTGTTTGTACCTCATGCTTGTTGCATACTCCTGATGGAGTACCTGTTATCTCCACCTGTCACAATCGGTTGAAAAAAACAGGAATCGCCAGTTTCTGTATCGTACGGCGGGATTTTGGCTTTAATGTGAATCAAAAGCTGAAAACATCTACGCGAATAAAATCAATAAGTTAGATTATCACTCGCTCAGACCATCCCGGTGCAGGACACCGCTGAGTGTCACCCTGAGTATCAGCAGTACGACGGTGGGTCGGGCGTGAGTTGTTCCAGCACCCAGCCGCTGGCAATGAGGATCAACCCCATGATGGCACCAATCAGCGGATAGTACAGTGCTGAGCGGTCGAGCTGCTTCTCATCATCGCAGGCTATATTGGGGCAGGGCAGGCGGGCGGTGAGAAATTGCAGGGCAATCCAGAATGACGTCACAGTGTATCCCCGTTGTGGAACAGCAGTTGGGGCTGTTCGTTATGTGGTCCGAGGTTCGCCGTTGGGTGGTGTGGTGGTTGCAGGATCTTGCCAGTAGGCGCTGAGTCGTTGTGCATCCTGTGCGAGGATTTGTTGGCTGGTCATGCTCTCCCAGTCACCAAAATCGATTTCGGTAAAATGTGATTCCATGTGCAAGTGGTCGCGAATGTGTCTGGCCCGGTTGTGTGGCAAAGACTGCACAGCGCTGTTGAACTGATGATGTGATTCCAGGGAGGATTGTATTCACTCATTGTCTCCATTTGTTGCCAGCCTGGGGGGCTTAGCCGGGTCATCACTGCGACCGCGATAACGCACACCACCCAGTGGTTCGCCGTGGCGCAGCAGGTCGATGAGAAGATGGTTTTCCATGGCAATAGCGAAAAGCTGATGATAATCAGTTCGCGCCGGGAATGCCGGCTTCGGCAAAGGTGGCCATGTCATTGTGCAGGGCACAGGCCAGGCGCAGCAGGGGCACAGCTGCTGCTGCGCCACTGCCTTCGCCGAGGCGCAGGCCGAGATCCAGTAAAGGTTTGGCATCCATTGCTGCTGTCAGTACCTGGACATGCCCGGGTTCGGCAGAGCGATGCCCGAACAGCAGCCAGTCGCGTATTGCCGGTGTCTGGCGTGTGGCCACCAGGGCCGCGCAGCCAGCAATGAATCCGTCTACCAACACCGGAATGCCTGCCTGGGCACAGGCGATAAAGGCACCCGCGAGTGCGGCGATATCGAAGCCGCCGAGGCGACGCAGGGCTTCCAGTGGTGCGTGGCTGTGTTCACGGTGCAGATCCAGTGCGCGCTGAATAATGACAGCCTTGCGGGTGACACCTTCATGATCCAGCCCGGTGCCGGGGCCGGTGAGTGCTGTGGCAGGTTGTCCGAGCAGGGCGCAGGCCACGGCACTGGCCGCCGCAGTGTTGCCGATACCCATGTCGCCGCCGATGAACAATTCGCATTGCGTCCGTTGCACTGCCGCATGTCCGGCATTGAGGGCGTCGATCAGTTGTTGTTTGTTCATGGCTGGCTCTTTGCAGGCATTGGCACTGCCTGCACCCAGCTTGCAGTTCACCACACCGGGCAGTTCGCCGGGGTCATTGATGCAGCCCAGGTTGACGACGTCTAGCCTGGCACCAAGGTGTTGTGCCATGACGCTGATGGCTGCGCCGCCAGTGGCGAAGTTTTTTACCATTTCGCCGGTCACTGCCTGTGGAAAGGCCGAGGTCCCTTCGGCAGCAATACCGTGGTCAGCGGCAAATACTGTGATGTGTATTTTATCCACGGCCGGTGTGGGTTTGCCTTGCAACGCGGCCAGTTGTACGGCGATTTCTTCCAGCTGGCCCAGTGCGCCAGGCGGTTTGGTGAGCTGTGACTGGCGGGCAAGGGCTTCGTGCCGTGCTTGCGTATTGACGGGATGTACGGGGTGATCAAGCCATTGGGGTAAATCAGCAACGGTCACGGTGTGTTCTCCGGAAATTGGGGTTTGAGTGTAAGTGGCAGGCCGGCGGCGACAAAGGTGACCCGGTCGCAGAGCGTGGCCAGTGTCTGGTGCAGGCGACCGGTTTCGTCCACAAAGCGGCGCGAGATTTCCCCCAGCGGAGTAATACCCAGGCCAACTTCATTGCTGACCATAATGAGGTGTCCGGGTAATTGCGGCAATGTCCGGAGCAGGGCATCGCGCTGGCTGACGAATTGCTGATGGTCTGCGTCCTCGCTGCCCAGCAGATTGCTCAGCCACAGGGTGAGACAGTCCACCAGCAGACAATGTTGCGGTGCGGCATGTGCCAGAAGCACATCTGCCAGCGCAACGGGTTCTTCCACCAGCGCCCAGTGCGGCGGACGTTCAGCGCGGTGGTGTTCGATACGTGCGGCCATTTCTGCATCGCCTGCACGGGCCGTAGCAATAAACGTGACTGCCTTGTCGCTTGCCCCGGCGCGTTGCAAAGCCAGTGCGCTTTTGCCCGAGCGTGCACCACCGAGGATAAGTTCTGTGCTCATCGCGCTATACTACCGGCTGTTTTTGCATGGGGTTAAAGGAATGTGTATGTTTCGAAGACATTCGGTTTTTTTGCATTTGAGTCTGTTTGTCCTGGCTGTTTTTTTTATAGCTAATCGCAGTTATGCCGGTATCAGCGTGGTGGATGATGCGGGCCGTACGGTGACGCTGGCCGCGCCCGCGCAGCGTATCATCAGTCTTGCTCCCCATGTCACCGAACTGTTGTATGCCGCAGGTGCCGGAGAACGTATCGTTGGTGTGGTATCTTATAGTGACTATCCGGCGGCGGCAAAAAAACTGCCGAAAGTGGGTAGTTACAATGCTTTTGACCTGGAGGCGATTGTGGCCTTGCAGCCGGATCTGGTTGTTGCCTGGCAGAGTGCCAACCCGGCAGCTGCGCTGGAAAAGTTGCAAACCCTGTCTGTCCCGGTATTTTTTAGCGAGCCACGGCGACTGGAAGATGTGGCCACTAACCTTGAACGCCTCGGTAAACTGACCGCGAACGAGGTCATTGCTGATACGGCCAGCGCAACGTTTCGACGCAGGCTGGCCGGGTTGCGCAGCAAATACCGCTCTGCCCGTGAAGTGTCGGTATTTTATCAGGTCTGGCACCAGCCGTTGATGACGATTGGCGGTGAACACATTATCAGTCAGGTGATTGAGCTGTGTGGTGGGCGCAATGTGTTTGCGAGCCTGTCGATACTGGCACCCAAAATCAGTCTTGAGGCAGTATTGCGCAAAGACCCTGAAGTGGTCGTGGCAGGTAATTCAGCGCTCAATCATTCCGGCTGGAAAGACGACTGGCGACGCTGGCCTGCCTTGCAGGCGGTGGAAAACAATCATCTGTTTTATGTTAATCCGGATATTATTCAACGGCACACGCCACGCATTTTGCAGGGTGCGGAAGTATTGTGTGAGCATCTTGAGGCAGTGCGTCGAAAGGGTGAAGGCCTGCCGGAATAACGGGATGTATATCGGTGGCGATTGAGATCTTGTCATTCTGCCATTGCAGAATTTGCATGTTTTATCATTAAGGAAAATGAGGGATGCATGGAAGAGTTATATCGAATAGCTAATAATTACTATATGAGGCTTGAGTCATTTCAGGCATATGGTTCATTCAGAAATATATATTTATACATGGTTGTTATTTTTACTTTTATTTTTATCGGAACATTAATGCTGTTTCTTTACGATATCAGTTTTTCAGGAGAACCATCTTTATGGAATAAATGGTTCGCATTTTTACTGATTAGTGAGTTTTTTCTGATTTTGTCAGTCGACAAATGCAAAAAAATAAAAAATGATAAAATAAATAGCTCAATAAGCAAAGAATTTGGTGAAAACTTCGCGTCGCTGGATGATGCAAAGGTCAGGTTGTTGAAAAACTATTTTTTATGTGATCGAACTGATTTTTTGGCAATGTCAGAAATCATTCACAAGATGATAAAAAGAGCATATGAATTTTCTGATGATAAAACCAGGGTGGAGAAAGTATTTGATTTTATATATGAAGAAAATGCAAAGCCCCGTATATTAACCCTGTTTGTTTTGCTTTGCTCTATAATAGTTGTTCTTTCGGTTGGGGCTGGAGGGAACCTGAATATGCTGATTTCAAGTTATTCGGATGTTGGTTGGGGTGAAATATTTTGGGCATATTTCATAATTCTGATTTGTCTTTTTGTTATTGGGTTTGGAATATCTTCGGCTTTTACAGCAATTCGAAAAGCGCTGGTATTTTTGAGTCTTTCACGTCTTGATGAATCCACCAAAAATCTGGAAACAGTAAAATACCTGGTTAAGGAATTGAATCATTACCATGTATTCAAAAAATCCCAAAATAATAAAATTATTTTGACATCATAAATCTCTGAACCAATGAGGCCGCCGGGTTGTTAACGGTTTTTGTCAATCAGGTGAGAAAAAGTCATTCGTTTGTTTTCAGGCGCAACAGGCTCTGGTCAGAGGACCGGGAATGTGTTTTATTCTCCGCAGTTTTCTGCAAATATCGTCATTCCGGCGCAGGCCGGAATCCAGAGGCCGAAGCCCCTGGCTTTCCGGTTTGCATTTTATGGCCGCACCCACCCTGTTTTACTTTACGGTGTTGAATACGACAGGGTTGCAAAAATGCTGCGTCCCGCAGTGTTGTAGCTTTGTATTAATTCGTAATCTTTGTTAAGAGCATTGTCGAGTTTTAAACGAAGCATCCATTGTTTTGAAACAGCATAACCGGCACGCAGGTTTATCAGATAATAACTGTCCAGTCTGTTCGAGTTTAGCGTGTCTGTGTAACGGAAGCCCTGGCCAATAATACTGACACCAGCCGAAAACTTTTTGGTGTTTCTGTCAATATCGATGCGTGCCGTACGAAATGCGCGTCGCTGAAGTTTGTTGCCGGTGTTGGTATCTTCCGGGTCGGTCAGACTTAATGTAGATGCCATTGTCCATTCACGAATACGGGTTGTTATGCCGGCTTCCAGTCCGCGAATGCGCACTTTGCCGATATTGAAAGGTTGCCAGATGTCGTTAGTGAAGTCAGTATCATTGCAATTGATCGCGCATGCCCAGTTGATCAGGTCGTTGATGTCGGTGCGATAAAGATTGAGGTTCCAGTTTCCCCAGTGCTGATTACCTGAAATGCCAATTTCGGAAGAGGTAGATTCTTCCGGTGACAGATCAGGGTTGCCGAGCACCGGATAATAGAGATCATTAAAGGTTGGAGCCCTGAATGCAGTGCCGTAGGAGGCCAGAAGTTTCATCGTTTTATTAAGACGGTAGCCCCAGGCAATGTTGCCTGTTGCCTTGTTACCAAAGGCTTCGTTATTGTCGTTTCTGAGCGCAAAAAGGATATCTGCTTTTTGCATAAACCACTGATGTTGCACAAAGACACCTGTATTGTCGCGTGACGTTTCAGCGTAATCGATATTGCTGCTTATGGTGTCCGTTTGCCGGTCGAAGCCGAGCACGAGTAACAGATTGTCATTCAGTGTTATATCATTTTGCAGATAGACCCGGTCCCGGATGGTGTTAAAACGATCCGTTTTCAGGCCGTTTGCTATTTCCTGGCTTTCGTCACGTCCCTGATCCAGGCCAAAAGTCATTTTCCATTCCGGAGTCGGGGTATATTTCAGTCTGGCAATTGCGGCTTGCTGGACACCTTTGCTTTCATAGTCTGTTGTTGTCGCCCAACTGTCATATTCTGTTTTTGTTTCTGCCCTGAGGAAGCTGGCATCCAGTGATACCCGGCTGCTGAATTTATGCCCGAATGTGGTACTGAGTGATGTGTTTTGGTAACCGTCATCATCCGGGTTGTTGCCTTTTTGTGAGCTGAATCCACCGGTCTCATCGTAGCCGAGTTGCACACTCAGTGTGCTGTCAGCGTTGTTCATGGATGCGCCGGTGGTGATTTGTGTTGAGCGATAGCGACCCAGAGTGACGCTTTCATTGGCAGAAAAGCCTTTTTTACCTTTTCGGGTGAATATCTGAATGACGCCACCGATGGCCTCGGAACCGTAGAGGCTGGAGCGTGGCCCGCGCACGATTTCGATACGGTCGATTTGTGATACCGGAAGATGTTGAAAAGAAACAGAGCCCAGTGTCGCCGAGCCTGCTTTTGCGCCATCAATGAGTACCAGTACGTGCCCACTGTTTGTGCCACGCAGGAAAAGGCTGCTGTTTTTCCCTCTGCCACCATTGTTGATGATATCGATCCCCGGTTTTCCCGTTAACAGCTCTTGCAGGTTTTTGGCCTGGGTACGTTCAATTTCTTCTCGTGTAATAACGGTGACTGAGGCCAGAGTGTCATCAATGGTTTGTGCATTTCGCGTGGCAGTGACGACTATGGGTGGCAGGGTATAGGCCAGCGTTTGTGAAAAGGCGTTGTGTGAAAATCCGGCGGTTGCCAGAAGGCTTAATGGAACAAGGTTGAAGTACTTCATAAAATTCCCCAAAGTGATGCGCACACCCGCGCGCGTATTGTTTTTGCGGGGGGAGATTTTTTGGAGGGGGACAGGCAACTGTGGTGTTGGTACGCCATACCCGCCACCGTCGCCCACCGCAACTGTTACGTGCATCAGGCCGGTCTCCGGGCTTATGAGTGATCGTGCGATCCGGCAGATGCCTTCCCGTGTTTGTTCCTTGCAAAACAAAAACACAGTGGCGTGTTATCTGCCGCGTACTCAATTACCGTTGCGGGGGCAGCGCTGGAATAACCGTTTTGTCAATAATTGACAAAGGGCGCACCAGCTTCCCGTTTCATCCCGTAAACGAAAGTTTTTGGGACACCTGAAACAGGCGCGTACTGTATGGATTGATCTGGCGGGCGTCAAGCTTGCTGGCGGGTTTTGGCGGGGGGAAGATTGAGAGGGTGGTCTCAGGTTCTGAAGGAAAATGGCCGTAGAATAAGGATATGCACCGTATTTTAATCCTCAATGCCAAGGGTGGCTGCGGCAAAACCACGCTGGCCATCAATCTGGCCAGTTATTACGCGCAGCAGGGGCGCGTGACGGCACTGCTGGATTATGATCCGCAGGGTTCCAGCATGCGTTGGTTGAGCCTGCGTGATGCCGAGCGTCCTGCGATTCATGGTATTGCTGCTTTTCAGCGTCGTCGTGATGTGACCCGCGCTTTTCAGATGCGTCTGCCGGTGGAGGCGGAGCGGGTGATTATGGACGTACCTGCCGGGGTGACGGGGCTGGGGCTGGTGGAATACGTGCAACGTGTGGATACCATTTTGTTGCCGGTGCTGGCATCACCGATTGATATTTATGCTGCGGCGCACTTTATTCAGGATTTGTTGCTGGTGGGCAGGATTCGCACCGCCGGTACCCGGCTTGCCGTGGTGGCTAACCGGGTACGGGAAAATACGTTGATTTTCAAGGATCTGGAGCGTTTTCTTTCCAGTCTGAAATTGCCGTTGGTGGCCACGTTGCGTGACAGCCAGAATTACATCCGCGCTGCGGAGCAGGGGTTGGGGATTCACGAGCTGGAAGGTGGCCGCACGGTCCCGGACCGGGAGCGCTGGGAGCCGCTGGTGGCGTGGCTGGATGAGGTGGCCGATGCATTGCCAAACCGGCAGTCCCTGAATCAACTGGCAGGAGTGGTGCCGATTGGTGGTTCAGCCCGGTAATTTT